>NZ_JBWJVQ010000147.1:0-21357 GCF_056339875.1 Blautia sp. ZXY-1-C6 | reverse complement strand
CCAATGTTATCCTGCTCTGAATTCCCATTCGTTTAAGAACCTCCTGGATGACGGCTTCATTGATATCTGCCGTCTTTTTTAATACATCTGTATTACTGTCGGACGGTTCCGGCAATGCATCTGTATTATTATCAGACGTTTTCGCCAATGCACCCGCATGATCATCAGACAGTTCCACTGAAAGATCAGAGTAATACTCTATATATCTCGCCAAAATATACAGATAATCCGAAAGGCGGTTAAGAAATCTCTTACTCTCTGTATCTGCGCCAAACTTCACGCTGACCTGTGCAAGGCAGCGCTCTGTTCTTCTGGCAACAGTACGTGCAATATCTATCTCTGCAGCCAGTCGGCTCTTTCCTGTAAACTTCTCCGGAACAGGCTTTTCGCACAGTGCTTCCAGTTTATCTGTTTCCGCCTCCAACACTGCTGTTTCCTTTTCACTGACTTTACAGTCACGATCATATGGGTTACTGACTCCCGCTGCGATCAGATCAAGATTCTTTTGAATACGTTCAAGAAACTGAAGTATTTCTGACTGACGGAGCATACTTTTTACAAGTTCAATATGACTATTCAGTTCATCAGCCTCACCCATAAGGCGGATACGGTCATCAGACTTGGAAATATTACCGACATGAGCCATATCTGTAATTCCTCTGTCTCCTCTTTTTGTATAAATACTCATCTCTTCTCCATCTCCTGTATCTGATTTCAGCGGCAGTCAGCATCTGCCGGAAATTATTGTCTTCATTTTCAGAATGACCATAATTTCGTATAAATCTTTATAATATCTTCCTTAGTCGGAACTCTCGGATTATTCACTGTGCAGGCATCTGCAAGTGCTGCGTCTGCCATCTTGTCAATTGCTGCAAAATATTCTTCCGGTGCAATTGTTCCCAGTTCCTGAATCGTCAGCGGAATATTCATCTCTTTCTGCATAAACTGAATCCAGTTTACCAGAGAACGGACCGTCATTACTTTATTATAATTGCTCAGTCCGAGAATGTGCGCAACATTGGCGTATCTCTTTACAGCCGGAAGATACTCTTTCTGGCTCTTACTGTGCTTATTAATATCAGAATTAAATTCTACGATATGCGGAAGCAGCATAGCATTTGCCCTTCCATGCGGAATATGGAACATTGCTCCCAGCTGATGAGCCATGCTGTGAGTGATTCCAAGACCTGCTGTATTAAAGGATAAACCAGCCAGACAGGAAGCTACATGCATTTTCTTACGCGCATGCATATCACTGCCATCCAGATATGCTCTCAGCAGGAATACTCCGCAAATTTCAATCGCTTTCTCCGCAAGTGCAGAAGAGAATTCATTATGTGCAGTACTTACGTATGATTCCAGCGCATGTGTAAACACGTCCATACCAGTATCCGCTGTGATGGCCGGCGGAACACTCCTTACAAGTTCTGCATCCAGAATTGCTTCATCTGCTGTAAGGCTCTCTGAGATCAGCGGATATTTTACATGTGCTGCAGTATCGTTTACTACTGCAAAAGAAGTAACTTCTGATCCGGTACCACTTGTCGTCGGAATTGCGATCAGACCTACTTTTCCGTAATTGTTGATCTTCAGTGCAAATTCTCTGATTGCCTTGGAAGAATCAATCGCAGAACCACCACCGACTGCAACAACTGCTTCCGGCTGATATTCCAGGAACTTCTTTACCCCTTCTGCAATCTTGTCCACAGGTGCATCCGGCACAACATCATGGAAAATATCGTATTCAATACCTGCACTGTTTAAAGGAGCAGTGATCAGATTGATCATTTTACTTTGTACCACAAATGGATCTGTTATAATGAGAACCCTTTTATACGGGATCTCTTTTAATCTGTCTAACGCGTTATCCCCAAAATGGATCGCGGTTTTCATCTCAAAAGTATTCATTGTATCATACTCCTATTTTCTTTATCAGACAGGATATAGGCATTTTACATTAAATTTCTCAAAGTGCTTCTTCCAACGTTCTGTCGGTTCTTTGTCCGTCACTATAATATCTACTTCTTTCATGCTTCCTGCTACGGAAAACGCTGTCTGATCAAATTTAGAACTGTCAACAACCAGAATTCTCTTTCGTCCGGAACCGATCATCGCTCTCTTGGTAGAGCCAAAAGCTTCCTGAGATTCCATAATCCCCCATTCCAGATCCAGTGCCTTACACGAAAAGATAACCTTATCTACATAATAAGAACGTATGGATTCGTCTGTCTTTGATCCAAGAAAAGCCAGATATCCTTCTTTCATTACGCCTCCGGTGGAGATAATGTTCCACCCGGATACATCAGCTAACTCCAGAAGTATTTCCATGGAATTGGTAATTACGGTAAGACGTTCTTTTTCCTTTAATGCTTTCGCCACAAAAACTGCCGTAGTACTCGCATCCAGGAAAATATGATCTCCGTCTTTCACAAGGGAAGCTGCAAGTTCAGCCATTTTCTGCTTTCCTGTAACATTCTGGTTCTTACGTACATTGAAAGGCAAATCAATGCTTACATCCTCATTGATCACAGCACCGCCATAACTTTTTATCGCAAGTCCTTCCTTTTCAAGTTTATCCAGATCACGGCGTATGGTCTCTTCAGAGACGTCATAAAGCTGGCTCAGCTCGCTGACCACCACCCGCTTTTCTGCCTGTAATTTTTCGAGAATCAGATTTCTTCTCTCCAGCGCAAGCATATCTTTGCCCCCTTTTTTTGAGAAATTTTTTATGAGTGTCAAGGTCAGAAACTTCTTACCCCGGATATTATAAAATACTGTCGATCATTCTTCTGTCAGGATGTGCGATAACGGAAGAATCCAGGTACATACCCTTGGCAGCTACAAGTTCTTTTGCCCTGTCAATGGAAGCCTCTACCGCAGAAACTTCACCGGTGATCATCATATATGATTTTCCGCACATACCTTTGGCAATACGAAGTTCTATCAAATCTACGATCGCAGTCTTAGCTGCCTGGTCTGCTGCTTCGATAATGGAAGCTGCATCATAAGTTTCAAGAATTCCCAGCGCACTGATATCTTCTACCTGAGTAGTTCCGTAAATTGCCGGGAAAATGGATTCATGCGGATTGCCCAGCACAAAGCTGTCAATGCATTTATCCTCATATGTAGTTACTGCCGTATCAACGGCGGCCTTTACCGCACTTAAGTCACCGGTAATAATTGCAATATATTTACCAGGACATACGGTCTGTGCCTCGACGATCTCTACCTCAGATGTTTTTACCATAGCATCTGCTGCAGTAACGCCTGTAGATGTGGTTTTAAATTCAATCATTCCGATTGCTTTACTCATTTTGTGCACGTCCTTTCTACTTTACTGCAATAATAATGTAACGGTCTGTTACTTCTGTTACTTTACCGCTGACAGAAGCATGAATACCAACGCTTAAGCCCTGTGCCGGCTGTGCGATCATCTGCCCTCTTGTTACCTCATCACCGGCTTTGACCACTGCCTGTGCAGGTGCTCCGATGTGCTGGCTCAATAATATCCTTACTTTCTTAACCTGTACAAGTTCTTCTTTCAGAGGAGCATCCTTGTCATATCTCGTAAGACCAAGTCGCGCCATCAGACGTTCTTCCGGAACCTTACGGTATTCTCTGGATTCCTGTACCGGTTTCGGCTGTACACCCTGCGGAGGACGGATACCTGCTTTTCTCAGACCGCCCTTCATATCTGCGAGAAGACTTCTCGGTGCAAGACTCTGCGGACATGAGTACATCTCACATACACCGCAGGAACTGCAGAAGGAAGCATCTATATATGGATTCAGGTCTCTGAAATCATTATTTGATGCAGCCCTCATAAATTTCGCCGGATCGATCGGATGTCCCAGATTATGTCTCGGACATAAATCTGTACAGGTATTGCACTGGCAGCAGATAGATGCTGCACGTTTTAAATCTATGGAAGAAGTCCGCTGCTTCTTCGCTACAATAAGATGGTCTTTTGGAAGGACCAAAATCGCATTTGTTGTCTTTGTCACCGGATCTGAACCATTTCCGATACGCCCCATCATCGGGCCGCCTACGAAATAGACAGGATCCTTCACTGTTGTGCTGCCTGCCTGTGCTACCACTTCCTCCAGAGTACATCCCAGGGGAACTCTCACTGTAACAGGATCACTTACTTCTGCAACAACAGATACATATTTGTCTGTAACCGGCTGCTTCTCTTCCACAGCACGATATACATTGTATACAGTTTCAACGTTAAATACGGCTACTCCCTGCTCGATCGGCAGTCCTCCCGGCCGTACTACTCTTCCGGTTGCCTCATAAATAAGTACAACCTCATCTCCCATCGGATAAACTTCGTCCAGAAGATGCAGCCTCATGCCAGGAAATTCTTCAATATGCTGATTTAATGCATGAATTGTCTGTACATAAGACTTCTTAATTCCAATAATTGCTTCAGAAGCACCAACCGTCTCCTGGATCATATGGAATGTTTTCATAATTTCATATGCGTGTTTTTCCAATAACTGTCTGTGTAATTTCAGTAATGGTTCACACTCTGCACAGTTCATAAGAATGGTATTGGCCTTGTCTGTAAGCTTCATATAAGTAGGGAATCCGGCTCCGCCGGCACCTACCACACCATTCTGCTGTATAATATCCTGTAATTCTTTGATTTCCATGGCGTTACTCCAATCCTGCACCGTCATCAATAATACCGACAATTGCGGCATCTACCGGTGCTGTTTCTACGCCGCAGCCTATTCTTGCTGCGCTTCCCTGTGCCACCAATACATATTCACCAACTCCGGCTCCGATCATATCGATCGCAACCAGCTGGCTCAGGTCGCCTTTCATATGATGCACAGGCTCGATAATCATAAATTTACTTCCAATCAGCTTCTCACTCTTTCGTGTGGATACCACACTTCCTACAACTTTGCCTACGATCATATGAGCCTCCAAATTGTTTCTGATAATAATATTGGGGGCAAATACTTCTGCCCCCAATTAACGCTTAAGGGTTTCTGTTCAAAAACCTTATCGTGCAGGCACGAACGGCTTTTTGACCTTTGGCCCCCGATATTATTTAATTATTGTTACGGTAGTGCCTGTAGCAATCTTTGCTGCATTTGCTTCATCTGTATCAATATGCATTTCCAGTGTAAAGCTGTCGTCTACACGGATCTTGACCTGATTGAAGATGGTTCCTCTCTCATTATCTGCCTTTACTGATACGATATCGCCGTCCTTCACACCTGCAGCCTGTGCATCTTTCGGAGACATATGTATATGGCGCATTGCCACGATACATCCCTCTTTCAGATAAACTGCTCCTTTTGGACCTACGATTGCGATTGGTGCACTTCCTGCAACGTCTCCGGATTCGCGAACCGGAACATTCATTCCAAGCTTAATGGCATCTGTCGCAGATACCTCAACCTGTGAAGCTTTACGCACCGGTCCAAGGATTCTTACATTCTCAATGGCACGAAGTTTCAGTCCCACAATGGTAACTGTTTCATTAGAAGCAAACTGACCTCCCATCAGCTCTTTCTTCTTCGTAAGCTGATATCCGGGTCCGAACAATGCTTCTACATGTTCCTGTGTCAGGTGAATGTGTCTTGCGGAAACCCCGATGGGAACCATGAATCCATCGCCTTTTTTTTCATTCTGATTGATTGCCTGAATGACCATTCTGGTAATCAGTTCAATATTATTAGATTCCAAGAATACACCTGCTTTCTGTCAAATATGACGGATTATAACCATCCGGCAGTCTGCTGTGCAGATACCGGACAGTTACGATGGATTACTATTTTAATACAGGCAGGATTTTCTCTACATCTGTATGTGGTCTTGGGATTACGTGTGTAGCAACTAATTCACCAAGTCTGGATGCTGCTGCGCTTCCGCTTTCTACTGCTGATTTAACAGCTCCTACATCTCCACGTACCATAACTGTTACAAGTCCGGATCCGATCTTCTCTGTTCCTACTAATGCTACGTTAGCAGCCTTGCACATCTGGTCTGCTGCTTCGATTGCTGCTGTAAGTCCTCTGGTTTCTACCATTCCTAATGCTTCCTGTGTCATAACTTTCTCCTCCTTATGAGATACTGTTTCCTTTATCTGTTCTTTCTGGGATTCTGTTTTATTTGCTGTTTCTGCCGCCGTATCTGCCGTCTGAGCTTTTACTTCCGGTTTTGAAGAAGTTTTTGCTTTCGTTCTTCTTGGAGCGGCTGCCTTTTTAGGGGCATTTTTATCTGCTTCCGGTTTCTTCTCTTCAGCCATTATTCATCCCCCTGATTGTTCTTCCAGCGACTTGCACTTAATTCCACCATTCTGACGATTTCTTCGTGGGGACGTGCAATTACTGCATAACTTACCGGTTTCTTGATCGCACCTGTCGCTGCTGCATTTACTGCTTCTGTAACGGCAGATACATCGCCTTCAACTATAATAGTAACCAGTCGTCCGCCCAGCTTACGTTCCCATGACGCCAGCTCAACGTCTGCAGTTTTGCACATGATGTCCAGTGCATCGATTGCTGCAACGACACCAGTGATTTCTATAAATCCATATGATTTACTCATGAGCGAACTCCTTTTTTATACTTCTCAATCTGCTGGTCAGATGCTTGGAAGGATTTTCTCTACGTCTGTATGAGGTCTCGGAATTACATGAGTAGCAACTAATTCGCCAAGTCTGGATGCTGCTGCGCTTCCGCTTTCTACTGCTGCCTTAACAGCTCCTACGTCTCCGCGTACCATAACTGTTACAAGTCCGGATCCGATCTTCTCTGTTCCTACTAATGCTACTTCAGCTGCTTTTGTCATTGCATCAGCTGCTTCAATTGCTGCTGTAAGTCCTCTGGTTTCTACCATTCCTAATGCTTCCTGTGCCATTTCTGCTTCCTCCTGAATCTACAAATAAATATCTGATTATATTTTAACTGATGCCCAATGGATATGCAACTGCTAATCCTTATCCAGGGCGCTGATCTTCAGCATTTTCTCCGTTCCCTCTTCCGGGTTCGGGATCACATAATGCTGTACCACACCAGTCATTCTGTTTGCAACTTCCATGCCTGCTTCCACAGCCGCTGTAACATCAGTTACACTTCCTCTGAATTTAATGCAGACAAGGAGCGGTACCGGCAGGCTGTCAGCATTGGCTGGTTTGTTTTTATCAAAAACCTCCAGGCGGACATTTGCTGCCTTACATCCGGCATCGCCTGCTACAAAGGCTGTCGCCAGCCCGAATACCTCTAAAATTCCTACAGCTTCTGCCATTTCTTTTCTCCTCTATTGCCAGGCTTATTATTTGTTGCTACTGTTCACTCCATTCTCAGCAATACTCTTTGCGGAATATTACCGGTGAACAGTAACTATTTGTTTACAACTGCGATCTTAAGTCCTGTCATTGCCAGGTTTGTCTGAAGAGCTTCATTGATCTGCTCTAACGGGAATTTGTCTGTAATTAACTCAGACATTGGAAGACCGATTGCATTTGCTCTCTTAAGGAAATCAAATGTTGTAACATAATCTCTGAGAGTGTAAACCCAGGAACCAACCAGATTGATTTCTTTGGAGCAAAGATCAAAGTGCGGGTTAATTGTAGCATCTCCACCATTGATGAAGAAACCAAGTTCGCAAAGGCCGCCGCCGTTACGGATAAATTTATAAATATTTGCATGAGCTTTTGGATTTCCTGTACACTGGAATGCAAAATCTGCAAGGTGTCCACCCTGTGCTTCTTTTACAGCCTCTGTCAGTGCTTCGATTCCTTTGAAGTTCATGAAGTTAACACTTGTATCTGCTCCCATTCTCTTCGCAAATTCAAGACGTTTCTCATTTCCGTCTACTGCGCAGATATGTTCTACGCCCATAGTACGAAGTACTGCAATGCAGATCAGACCGATTGGTCCGCAGCCCTGAACTACAACTCTGCTGTTGAAACGAAGGATTCCGGTTGTTTTTGCTCTCTCAACTGCATGTACAAGTACTGCACATGGCTCGATGAGGATTCGGGAATCTAGATCCAGATCACTTACATTAAAGAATGTAGTTCCGAAATTTCCACCTCTTAAGAAGATGTAATCGGAGAACCATCCGTTAAGATGTACATCATCATCCGGAAGAAGTCCATATACGTCAGCTCCACCTACGTTCTTCTTGTTCAGGTCGAACATTGTGATTTCCGGATCATCTTTAAAGATCATACAGGTAACGACTTTATCGCCAACCTTTACAGGTTTTCCTGCAGTATCTACTTTAACATTCTTACCCATAGCCACGATTTCACCTGTACCTTCATGTCCAAGTGCTACCGGGATCAGGCCAAATGGATCTCTTTTAAATTCATGTGCATCTGTACCACACACACCGCATCCTTCAACTTTAACCAGGATATCGTCATCTCCAATCGGAGGAATCGGATATTCTTTCAGTTCGAAATGTTCCTTTTCAGTTAATACAGCTACTCTGGCTGTCTTCGGGATTCCAGTTGTTGCTGCCGGTGCAGAAACTGTTGCTGCTGCCGGTGCATTTCCTGTCATGCCGGAGAGAACCTGTTTCACGATTTCTTCTATATTTACATTATTCATGTCCATGTTCTTTCTCTCCTTAACTCATCATCTTTAACGAATGCAAAGGCTGTCTGCCATTACGCAGCGTCTTCTCTTGGTAAATGTACTTGCGCAGGTAAGACCTTCACCTGTACGGCTTGCGATTGTAAATGTACAATAGCCTTCACCGCCAAATCCTAATGCAGCATAGGATGGTGCATTCTTTACAAGGATTGCTGTATCAATTGCTTTCGCATATTTTGTAATATTATCAATATTCTTTGAATGGATATGTGCAGAATGGCGATTTCCGTGTTCTAACCATACTGCCTGTTCCACTGCATCATCAAAATCTCTTGCTCTTACTACACCAAGGATCGGCATCATAAGCTCTGTTGTGATCAGCGGATGTTCCTTCGGTCCTTCAAATACGATACAGCGGATATTTGCCGGTGCATTGACACCGATCATGGAAAGAAGTGTTCTTGCGTCACGTCCGACACATTTACGGTTCAGTTTTCCGCCTGCCAGAACTACTTCTGTAAGTTTATCCTGTTCTTCTTTAGATGCAAGATAACAATCATTCTCAGTTACAAGATAATGCATCAACTCATCTACGATAGAAGAAACTGCTACGATCTCTTTCTCTGCGATACATGGAAGATTGTTATCAAATGTACATCCGTTTACAATGTCTGTTGCCGCTTTACGGATGTCAGCTGTTTCATCAACAAGTGCCGGAGGGTTTCCTGCACCTGCACCAATGCCACGTTTGCCGGAAGAAAGAACTGCAGTTACAACTCCAGGTCCCCCGGTTGCTGCAATAAGCGGGATGTCTTTATGTTTCATCATTACATTGCTAGTTTCAAGAGTAGGTTTCTCTACAGTAACCGCAATATTATCCGGTCCGCCGGACTCTAATGATGCTTCATTCAGAAGATTGATCGCATAAATGGAAGTCTTGATTGCTGCCGGATGAGGATTAAATACAACTGTATTTCCTCCTGCAAGCATTCCCATTGTATTACATAAAATTGTTTCACTTGGATTGGTACATGGAGTAATCGCACCGATCACACCGAAAGGTCCCATTTCAATAAGAGTTAATCCTCTGTCTCCTGACCATGCAGTTGTTGTAATAACTTCTGTTCCCGGTGTCTTATCAGCTACGAGATGATGTTTGAGAATCTTATCTCCTACATTTCCCATACCGGTCTCTTCCACACCCATGCGTGCCATTACTTCTGCATTTTCTTTTATTTTCTTACGAATGCAGGTAATAATTTTTTCTCTCTGATCCATGGACATTTTCTTTACAATAAGCTGTGATTTCTTGGCAGCTTCAATTGCATCATTCATTTCTTTAAAAATGCCATGTTTACCAGTCGGAGCGTCTGCTATCTGCATTTTTGCCATAACTTCCTGTACAATTTCCTGTACCATATTCTCATTAATTGGCATGAGACTGTCCTCCTTGATTATCTATGCTCTTATTTCATTCCTAACTGAGCCATTACTTGTTTTGTAATCTCAGCAACTAACTGTGCATCAGATGCAGCATTATTCTCTGCCGGTTTTGAATCTCCACCTACGAAATCATACTGATATCCAGGGAATTTCTTGAATTCTCCGTCCTGACATGCTCCACCGCAGTTATGACAGTTCTTGCCGTCTTTGTTCAGGCAGAGGTTTGCCGGATGTTTACCAGCCATACCGAATTTACGACGAATTTCATAAAGTTTCTCAATGTTCTTCTCATCAAATTCCTTAGGTCCGCCAAGAACTTTTGACTGATACAGAAGCTGTGCGTAGAACTCAACAGATTCCATCTTCATGTAAGCTGCGTTTAAGTCTGTGCTCCATGTCAATGCTCCATGGTTCTCAAGAAGAACTGCATCGAAATATGGAAGGTATTTCTCAAGATTATCCGGAATCTCCATTGTAGATGGTGTACCGTATTCAGCGATCGGAACGCATCCAAGTGAGATAACTGCTTCAGGCATGATCGGCTGTGTCAGCGGAATACCTGCAATTGCAAAAGATGTTGCATAAATCGGATGAGCATGCACAACAGAACCTACGTCCGGTCTCTTCTCATAAACTCTCATATGCATTTTGATTTCAGAGGATGGTTTGAATCCCGGGTTAGCCTGGATCACATTTCCCTCTCTGTCTACTTTACAGATATACTCCGGTGTCATAAAACCTTTGGATACACCTGTAGGTGTGCAAAGAAATTCGTTGTCGTTCAGTTTTACAGAGATGTTACCATCGTTTGCAGCTACCATGTTGCGGCTGTAGATTCTTCTTCCGATGTCGCAGATCTGTTTTTTGATTTCATATTCGTTTACCATGCTCATTTTCCTCCTTAAGGCATTGATATATTTTTTGACGTTTCTACCTGTGATTTTACACTATCGGTCATAAAAAGTCAATACATTTCCGTTGTTTTATGTTGTTTTTACGGGTTTTATTGTGTTGTTTTTGTTTGTTTGTTTTTTTCTTTTTTTATTCCAATAATCGTATCAGATGCAAAAAATACCTCATCCACCGATCTGACAGTCCAGACCGCAGACCGCATGTACTGCCTTTTTTAATGTTTCCATATGTTCTTTGGACGGTGGTTCCACATTTCCCATCAGATATGGTCTGCCAAGTCCCTCATATTTATCCTGTCCAAGTCTGTGATACGGAAGAAGATGAATCTTGTCCACTCCGGGAAGTGTGTCTGCAAACCTTGCAATCCCCTGGATTTCCTCCACTGTATCATTAAATGTGGGTATCACCGGTACACGGATTACCAGCCTGGTTTTACCGGAAAGCGCCACTTTTCTGGCATTTTCCATCATTAGTTCATTGGAACGTCCTGTAAATTCTTTATGTTTCGCAGGATTTGTATGTTTAATATCCATTAAATAAGTATCCAGATACGGTAAGATTGTCTCAATCGTCTCCCATTTTGCACATGCCATACTCTCGATCGCAGTAGAAATCCCTCTCTCTTTGGCAGCTCTCAGAAGTGCTCCTGCAAATTCCGGCTGACAGAGACATTCTCCGCCGGAAAGAGTCATACCTCCGCCCGAGCGGTAATAGTATACCCTGTCTTTCTCAACTTCTTCAATCATCTCCCTGACTGTCACATCACGTCCGATGACCTTGTCTTCTCCCTGCACTTTCATTGTCTGGATCTTATATTCCTGAGATTCCGGATTGCAGCACCATTTGCACCGCAGGACACAACCTTTCAGAAATACGATTGTCCTTATACCCGGTCCATCATGAATAGAATATTTCTGGACATCAAACACTCTGCCCTTTGTATCCAAATAGTCCATGCTTTTCCTTTCTTATTCTGTTATCCATACATCCTCTGCCTGTCACTTTTACTTCCTTCAAAAAACATCTGAATCAGAAGCCCTGTTCTGTACGACGGATGATATCATCCTGAAGGGAACGGGAAAGTGTCGTAAACAGTGCACTGTAGCCTGCCACGCGTACTACCAGATGTTTATATTTCTCAGGATGTTCCTGTGCATCCAGCAGTGTCTGCCTGTCAACTACATTAAACTGCATGTGCATTCCCTTCTGGTCAAAGTATCCGCGGATCAGTGCAACGAATTTCTCCAGTCCCTCTCTTCCTGAAAGTGCGGATGGGTGAAATTTCTGATTAAAGAGTGTTCCGTTGGATACAATAAAATGATCCAGTCTGGATACGGAAGTTGCCGCTGCCGTAGGTCCCTTTACATCCTTGCCCGCAGATGGCGAAACGCCGTCTGCAACAGGTGTGTGTGCATATCTTCCATCCGGCGTCGCTCCTGTCTGTCCGCCCAGCGGTACATTTGCAGATACAGGATACAGACCTGCCTGGAACTTTCCGCCTCTTGGATTGTTATACTTCTGAAGCGGTTTGGAATATGTATAGGCAACTTCTCTTGCAAAATAATCAACTTCCGGAATATCATTTCCAAATTTCGGAACTTCATCGATCATATCGTGGATTTCTTTGAATCTCTGTGTCTTCTGTTCACCCGGTTTCATCCCCATGAAAGTTTTCAGAAGTCCTTCTGCAGTGGAAGCATCCACATTTCTGCCTGCTTTCTGCATTGCCTTCATGATCATCTCTGTCATATCACCGGCGGACTGCGCATCCAGTCCTTTATCATAGTTCCATGCAAGAGCTTCCTTAAGTTCTTTCATAGATACTTTCTTATCCTCATAGACCAGTTTGCGGATTGCAAAAAGTCCATCTGCCATATTGGCGATTCCAAATCCCTGAGGACCTGTAAAGTTGTAAACAGCTCCACCTTCCTGGACAGACTTGCCTTCTTTCAGACAGTCATCTATCATACAGGAAAGGAATGGTAACGGACAGCGTTCCGCATGAGCTACATCAATAGCATTATCTGCATTCACCAGCAGGGAAATGCAGTATTCCATCTGTTTCTTATATGCGTCAAAGAATTCATCAAAGGTCTTCATCTGAGTGACATCGCCGGTAGGGATTCCCACCATCTCACCTTTATCCATACCATTCGAAAAAACAAGTTCCAGAGGTCTGCACATATTAAAGAATGCGGCATCATGCCACCCTTCTGTCTTACCGGCTTTCTGCGGTTCCACACATCCGATGATATTGTACTCTCTGGCATCCTCCAGGGATAAGCCTCTGTTCTGCAGTGCCGGAATAATCACCTCATCATTGTAATATGCAGGAAGTCCGATTCCTGTTCTCGTAAGCTCGGCTGCCTTTATCAGGAATTCATGCGGAGAACCATTCCATACTCTCACAGAAAGTGATGGAGCCGGAAGATGCACATGCATGGATGCCTGAATACACATAACAGAAAGATCGTTAGTTACATCCTCTCCCTCTTTATTCTGACCACCCGCGATCAGATTCTGGAAAAGGCTATATCCTGCAAATCCTTCCGCTGAAGCCGCATCACGACATTTATTCAGGTCATTTAATTTAACCCAGATGCAATCCATCAATTCCTGTGCGAACTCTCGGGTAATAGTTCCTGCTTCCATATCCTTCTTATAATATGGATACATATACTGATCAAAGCGCCCCGGTGAAATAGAATGTCCACTGGATTCCATCTGAAGAAGCTGCTGTACAAACCAGAATGACTGACATGCCTCATAGAAATTCTGTGCACCCTTTGCCGGTACCCTGCTGCAGTTCTCTGCGATAACAAAAAGTTCCTGTTTTCTTACCGGATCACTTGTCTGTGCCGCCATTTCCTGCGCAAGTTTTGCATATCTGCCTGCATAATCGATCACCGCCTTACAGCTTAAAATCACTGCCTCAAGGAAGTGAGACTTTCTTGCATAATTACCGTCACCGACACTGCATCCATCCAGCTCTTTCTGAGCCTTCTCCATGATTCCCTCAAAACCGATTTCCAGTACTTCCCAGTATTTAACTGTTACATGTCCTACACCATTGTAAAAATAATTTCCAGGTGTAAAAATATTGTGTTCAATTGCCTTGATTGCTTCCGGTGCCATATAGGAAGTTGCAAGTTCACTGGTTGTTTTCCCTTTCCAGTACTTATCTGCCTCCTTAAGTTCGGCTTTGGTCTCCTCAGCAATCTCAAAAGGATCCGCAGTTCTGGTCGCAACTGTATCCAGTTCAGCTTCCAGCCACTCATAAGAGAACTCCGGAAATGTCTGACATCCCCTCGGCGCAATCGTACTGCTTCCGACAATCAATTCATTGTCACGGATAATGATCGGAATATTATGAAGAATATGCGCAAAAGCCTTTGCTCTGCGTGTGATGATCGGTTCTCCTTCTGTTTCCTTATAAGATTCTGTGATCAGCTTTGCTCTGGCTGATTCGATCACCGGCATATGTTCATACAATGCATCTACCAGTTTCTGAATTCTGGGAGACTTGGGAATATCTGATGTTTGAAATTTTTCCATGTTACTCCTTTCTCATGAATAAAAGCTGCACCCATACCAGACCCCAATACATTCCGGTATCATTCTGACAGCAATATCCTCCATGTTTTCATATAGATTCATTATACCTTATGGCTATCGCAAAGTCAACACAAATCAACACGTATATCCTGAACTTTTATGTTGTTTTTTATTTGTTTTTTCTTCCGTTCTGGTTGTTTTTGTTTTGTTTTTATGATTGACATTTCATTTTTCTTCAGACACGTCAAAAGCAGCATATCAGGTTATGATCCATAACTCTGATATGCTGCTTTTTAATATCGTATATTGTTTTTTCTGCATCGGATGCCTTTAATGAGCATGCTTTTCCATCGCTGCACTCCCATATATTCATATACACTTAACTATTGTTTCCTGTTCTCTTTTTGTTCTCTGGCTTCTCTTGACTTTCTCCCTCTGTTTCGTCAGATCGTAATAATCATCTGTAAGAACCCCATGTTTTCGCATCATATCAAACACAGTCTGCTGAGCAGGTGTCATCTTCATGCCAATAGAATTATTATAATCCGTAAGAACGCATCCTGTCTTCTCAATCAGCCAGAACAGCGGAGAATCATCATCCGGGATCATTTTCCAGATTTCGTTCTCTGTCCATGGAAGCAATTCCATCATTCCATGAAGATGTCCTCTGGGTATTCTTACGTAATCGCCGTCCGGCTTGATCAGACCGTCAGAAAAGTTCTCATCCTTAATTTTCATCTCATTTAACAGTTCTTCTGTTATCTTCATCCTCTTTTCCTCACCCTCGAGTATTGCTTTTTCCTATTATACGTTTCCCGCCAGAGTTACGCAAGTAAAAAGTCTGAATAGCCTCTTTCCTCAAAAATATATGTTACTGTTCACTCCGTTCTCAGTAACATAGCCAAAATTCATTCCAGATTGCCTGCGGCAATGGAATTTTGGCTTGTATGTCTCGGCATTTTTGGCATATTCATGCCAAAACACCTCGCGGGATAGTGGTGTGTGAACAGTAACAAATATATCACGTTCTATAAAATTCCATCTTGATTAAATTGCAAAAAAATTGTAGACTATATATGCACACACATTAATAGTTTTTGTTAATTAAGACTGATTTGAGGTTTCCTCATAACGTCTCAATTATACACACACATTTTCTAAAAAGAGCAGCTGCATCATCCGATGCGCTGCTCTTTTAGTTCCACTGTTTATTTTGTAACTGTTCTCTGCCGTCGACGGCATTCTTTAATGATTTTAACTCTTACTTTTTCTTCTTCAGGAAATAAATAAGTAAAATTATGATAACAATAATCCCGATACCACTAATCCAGATTACAGGATTCTTCATTCCTGAATCTGCTTTTACATTCTTTCCTGATGTTTTCTGACTCTGCTTATCATCGGATTCCTTGTCTTCTGTCGAAGCAGGCTTCTCTGTTTCTTCCGGTGTTGGCGTTGCTTCTTCTGTAGGTGTTGCCTCCGGTGTCGGTGTCACTTTTTCTGTAGGTGTTACCTCTGGTGTTGGTGTGGCTTTCGGAGTTGGAGTTGCTTCCGGTGTTGGTGTAACAGCAGCCACCGGAACATTTCCTGATGTGCCTGTAGCCTCCGGTGCATCTGCGGATACATTTTCATTTACGTAATCTGTATCACGATCAAGATTCAGCCATCCCTGTGTCACACCATCTGTGTCTGTTTTCCCCCAGTTTGTTCCGTCTTCTCCCTGAACATACTGAAAAATATGTACAGTTGTCCCATCTGCGATTCCCTCTGTTCCTGAAACCTGATCAAATTTCTCTCCAGGTCCGTTATAAACCGATACGTTTCCATCGTTTCCATGAACCTTTACTTCGAAATCCACATCTTTGCCTCCGAAAGTACGATATTCCTCATTGGCAGCTTCTTCTCTGGAAGCCGGATCCAGATCATTCATAGGAACATATCCGTTCATTCCATGGTACTGTGTATATGCCCATTTTTTATTGTCTACTCCATTCTTCTCACCCAGAACGTGAATGGCAGTTCCATTTGGGATCTTGCTGTCATTCAGTTTAACACTCTGAGTGTCTGCTTCATCATAAATATCTACCCCGCCCTGTGTACTCTGTACGATCATATAATAATCTGTTACATAATCCGGATTCTGACCCTTTCCATCATCCGCATAAACAGAAACCACTGTCAGAATAAAGCACAGTACCATTGCTATTACTGTTCCTCCAAACCTTCTCTTCATAATCTCTTTCCTTCATTTCTTATTTTCTTTTTACAGCAGATGAACTTTTATATTTGCTGTATGTATTTCCATATGGCTCTTTAACATATGCTTTTACCGCATAATAGTATGATACACCTTTTTGTGCTTTTTTGTCCAGATAAGAAGAACTATTTCCATTGGAAATTTTCTTTATCAATTGATAGGAACCACCTTTTTTCTTTCTGTAAATATAATAGCCGTCACATTTTTTCTGAGGCTTCCACCGGATACGGATTCCATTTTTCTCAGATTTCACAGAAGTAACCTTCTGCACTGCAGGTGCTGCTTTAATCACATCGCCGGTTTTATATTTACCTGAATATCTTTTTCCGGATGCTTCATAATATGCTTTTACTGTATAACGGTATGATGCATTAGCCGTAACCTTACTATCTTTATATTTTAATTCCGATGTCCCGACATCTGCAATTTGGGACCACTTCCCACCTGCTGCAGGTTTTCTGTACACATAATATCCTGTAGCTCCGGAAACTTTTTTCCATGAAATAAGGTTGTATCCGGAATTATATGCCTTCACCTGAAATACCGGTGTATCCGGCACCCATGACTGATTCAGGGTCCTTGTATGTGCCTTGATCCTTGCCGTCCAGTTTTTCGTCTTTCCATCTGTCCACCTGGCCGTTTCCGATGCACTCTTATAGAATGTCTGCCCTGTTTCTATCCCCGCCGTACAGGTAAACCAGTTTCCATAACTGGACTTTGCTTCCACTCCAAAGCTGATTTTGTCAATCCCACTGTTTGTGATCACAACAGAATATCTGCTTCCCTGTTTCAAAACCACCTCTGGCACACTGATAGTCTGTACACCTGCGATTGGCTGTTCAAACTCATATGGAGCAGCATATGCAGCGGTCCCGCTTTCCGGGTCATATGGATCTGTCAGATCGGTGTATATCTGAATTTTGTAACAGGCATTGTCACTGTTTGTAACAAGATTAACCTCCCCTAGGACTTCTGCTTTTCCCTTTCCTGCAGTTGTCTCATAAACTGCTGCTACTGACTGTCCCGCCTGTATCGGAATCACTGAAAGTGCTGAAGAACCATCATAAAAATAATTATTCCTATACTTTTGATCCAAAGCAGCCACTGCCTCTGCACTTACAAGTTTACTGATATTGGGATCCTGATAAGAAAGATAGTAATATCCTCCGTCTCCTTTCTTCTCCCCCCAACTGTTTTTGATGATCCACGCACCATCAGATGTTACATTGGAAACAGGAAGGAAATTATCCTTTGAATACGTATCATCCCATCCGACCACTGTCACAATATGATTAATTACAGTCGAATTTGATTTTCCAACAGGATAACAATATGCAGCTGTGTCCGGATTTGCATAACTTTCCTTCATATAAAGCATAATGGATACTGCATGGTCATTCAGCAGCATTTCTTTCATACGTTCCTCACTGTATTTGGAAACAGATGCATTTTTCAGATATGCTGCAGAATTATAAGCCTTACTTTCCGGAATCTGTACAGTCAGATCATTCTGATGCAAAGAATCCGTAGGAAATGGTACATCGGCCTCTGTGGTCATTCCCGACCATGTACTGAGATAAATCGCCGCCAGGTGATCATTACCTCCTATCACGTGATAATTTCCCAGTACATAATTCTTATCATCAGGGGTATTTCCAAGAGGATCATTCTGTCTGTTGGAGAAAAAATATGATAAATGTTCTTCTGACAGATCGTAGGTTCCTTTGTTCTGTGCCAGAAGCGAAGTCTCCATGATTGCTGCCATACCAAAAGCCCAGCAGGTTCCAAATGGATTCTGATTCTTTACGGGCGTAACTAATCCTTCCTTTCTGGCATCATAGGAAGATGGAAATGCAGCCTCCCTGTTTCCATATGCAGCATAAACTGATGTCAGATCACTCTCCACTTCAATTCCCGGATCCAAAGGTTTTAAATTTTTAAAGGGTTCCAGTTCTTCCTTTCTTTCCTCTTCCGTCAACGGACGGCCCTTAATATACCTGATTCCGTCTGTACCCTCTTCTGAGTTTTCTCCATCCTGAAACTCCTGTTTTGCATCATCGCTTCCGAACAATTCTGCATCCGATCCCGTATCTGTTCCAAATTCATCTGCCTGTGAACTTTGAAATTCTTTCAGATCTGATGTATTTTCTTCTGTCTCTCTGTTGACTCCGGATCCAAACATTTCCTGACCCGCAGCGGGTACCGATGTACAAACCATTGCATAAGCCAGAAAAACTGACAATGCGCGTATCGCTGTATTTCTTTTTTTCATGTAGTAGTTAACTCCCTTGCGTAAATATAATATCATTATATCAGTATCTTTTTTGTTTTTCAACCATGATCAATGACAAAAACCGTCGGAAAACAGTAAATTTTCCCTGTTTTCCGACGGCTCTATGTAGAAATGCAGAGCTCTGCCGACAAGAAAATGTCGCCAGGAAAAGACGTCAAATGCCTGTGATGCATTTTCTTCTGTGCATGTGAAAAGTGTGGAAAATGTGTGTGAAATGCTTTATATACTAACTCAGAACAGACTTGAAAATCTTACAGACTCTTCTCTTTTGCTATCCTTATTCTAGCAGAACAAGCATTGTATTACAATGAAAATCGTTCTTTCTTATTTGTGCTAATCTGACACATTGTTACTGTTCACTCCGTTCTAAGCAGCGACGCATTCTCCTCTTATTTGCTGATACTTTCCTTTGCTCTTTTCATCATATCAGCCAGTTCCTGGTATTTTCCTGTGACATATCCATAGTTTTTTCGCTTATGCGGAAGCATACAGTTTGTGCAGTCTTTAATTCCCTTTTCCGTATACCGGAAATTCCCACCGCATTTCTCACCCAGGGCATATAGCGGGCAATAACAGAACAGACAGTTAAAATCATCCGGATCTGCATTCTTATGACACGGAAAAAATTCACATTTCTTATGGCTGAAATAAGAATATTCTTTCCCTTCCCAATAAGGTTTCTCCATTGCTACCTCTCCTCTCCTGTTGCAAGTTTTTATCTTTCCAGAATAATTCCGTTTTCTCAGTCTCCATCAATCCCACCCATCAGAGGACGAAATAAAAAAATACTCTAATAAATTATCAATTTCTCTTCACATAACAAAGCATTGAAAATTCATTACAGTATTTTTCACAGATCATACATTTAAAATTAATAAGAGGGAGCGATGCTACCCCGGGGTAGAAAAAAATCCGTTCATGAGTGCGCGGAGGGAACGAATAAATCCGAAGTAGTATCGCCTGCCATTTAATCATGTATAATTCATAAAGAACAGGCGCATTCCATAAAAAATGTCTGCCTTCAGATAAAAGCAGACAACACTCCGAAGCTGCGGATTCAACGGAGTTGGTTGTTACACTTTACACGGAAGTTTAACCTCGCCATACCAAGCAGGTTTCCTGGCTCCAGGCTCATCGCTCCTCTCTCCTTCTCATGCTATGGCACAATGGACATTCTGAGATTTGCTCCTCTGTTACAGTGACCGGATCGCTCAGGTTTCTCACCTGATTCCCTCTTTCTGTACTGTTCTTTCTCACAGTATCAGCACTTAATATGTTCTGTATGGAATTATACTGTCATTATAATAACACCCTGCAACAAGCTTGTCAACTATTTATCAATATATTTTTCAATATTCCACACCTTCCGGCAGCGGATCCCATTCATTCAGACCAAGACTCTGTCTGAATTTTGCTTCTTCCAGACTCAGCTTTGGAACATCCTCATTCAAAAACGCTCTCAGCTCATCAATCCCCTCTCCGGTCACATTGTTTACCAGAAAAATTCTTTCACATCCTGCATTCAGCATCCACTGACGCACCATTGGAACATTCGCATAAGGAGAATCTATTTTCGTAATGATTCCTATCAGTGGTCTCAGAATAAATGCATTACTGCCATAGCCAAACAAACTGAAAGGTTCATCTGCTGACTGTACCATTGCCACCACATCTGCTTCAAAAGAAAAACAGGCCAGCCCTACGCTGAAATGCTTGGACTCTGCATACTCTCCCGGCGAATCAATGGTATCATCATCCGTATTCGTATACTGCGTTTTTACATAATGAAGTTTTTCGCCTTTTAATGCCTGCGTTAATGAAGTCTTACCTGCTTCACTTCTGCCCATCAGAAATATTTTCTTCATATTTAATGTCTGTCCCTTTCACTTCTCTCAGCTATTCCGACAGTTACATAAGCACCATCGGTACAGAATAACTGACTTTTCGTATGTTTTAACTTTTGTGAACTGCACAAGTCTTAAAGCCAAGCACCTCTCTAAAAAATTTCACCACTTCTTCCACTGCAGTCTGAACTTCCGTCAGACCTCCCGTAAGGATCAATGATCCGCTGAAGCGATCCATGAAACCAATCTCCACATTTGCACTTTTCACTGCAATATCAGCAGCTACAACCACTGCTTCCCATGGGGTAAAACGAATCATTCCGATTGCTTCTCCTGTGTGGTCTTCTCCCTCATGGACTCCAATATGCAGACCAAGATTCTGATAAATACAGCTCTGTGAAGGATTGATCACATGCGCCAGGCACACTTCCTTTCCCGGAACCCTTACTCTGGTCATACGCAGCTTTTTTCCCTTTAATTTCTCAT
>NZ_JBWJVQ010000146.1:0-14504 GCF_056339875.1 Blautia sp. ZXY-1-C6 | reverse complement strand
TCGTTTTCGAAATAACTATACCACTCACTTGTCTGCGAATCCGATTGCACAGGTCTAAAAGCCTCAGCGTAGCCCGCTACGCCTGCGTTTATACCAGCACACTCGAATCCGCATTCTACGCGATTGGTATAGTTATTTACGAAACGCTGTACTAGAATGAATTTTGGCTATGTTACTGAGAACGGAGTGAACAGTAACAATTTTAATTGACGCCCAGTTTCTCCAGTTCTGCTGCTGCCTGTTTAAAAGATTTAAACTGAATTGCATGGATTCCCTGTTTTCTGGCTGCCTCACAGTTCTCCGCTCTGTCATCCAGAAATACGGATTTCTCCGGGTCAAGATGGTAGCGTCCGAGCAGGGTTTTGTAAATTTCCGGTTCCGGTTTGATCCTGCTTCACCTGACAGGAGAACACTGCTCCGTCTACATATTTAAGAAACGTAAGTTTATCCTCCGTTCTCTCCAGTGTGTCAGTTGCATAATTGGAAAGAATATAAACATGATATCCTTTATCTTTCAGATATCTCACCCAGGTTTCCGCATAATCTGTTTTCTCAATTGTCTCGTCAGAACGGCGCATTACCTCCCGGATATCCTTTTCGTACTCCGGTGCAGCTTTTACCATCTGATCTACATAATATTGCTCAGTCTCGCTGCTTCTGTCTCTCTCATTCCAGGTATTGCTCTGAAATACCACTTCCGCAATTTTATCACGCTCTTCCTTCGGAAAACCAAAACTGTCCAGATAGGTCTCCCAGTCATATTTTACAAGAACCTGTCCAACGTCAAAAATAATATTCTCCATATCCGAATCCACCACCTTTTTATTCCTGTTCAGTAATTTATAAACCATCCATATTGCATAAGCCATGATGGGAACCATGATCGCCACTGCAAGCGAGGCTTTAAAATAGACCTGCGAATCTTCTCCATTCCCGAATGCAAAAATCATCGGCATACAACATGCAAGAAGCAGGATTATGATTGCGATCCATGCCCCGATTTTCTTTATCTTATTATTATCTTTTTTCATAAGCCTCCAGTTATATAAAAGACACGCCGGAGAAATTCCCCGGCGTATAGTCTTATTTTACCGTCTGTCGATCAGACAGGTAAATTTATCCTTATTATTTATTTCTGTAGATGATATCGTCACGTCCCGGGCCATTGGAGATCATAGTGATCGGGAATCCGATATGTTTCTCTAACGAACTCAACATACTTTCTGCAGTTTTCCGGCAGATCTTCATATTTTTTGATTCCGCGGATGTCGCATTTCCATCCCGGCAGAGTCTCCAGAACCGGTTTTGCTTTCTCAAGCAGTGTAGTTGTCGGAAATTCTGTTGTTACTTTTCCATCAATCTCATATCCTGTGCAGACCGGAATTTCATCCAGATATCCAAGAACATCAAGAACTGTGAAAGCAACATCTGTAGCTCCCTGAAGACGGCATCCGTATTTGGAAGCAACACAGTCAAACCATCCCATACGTCTTGGACGGCCTGTAGTAGCACCAAATTCACCGCCGTCACCGCCACGTCTTCTCAGTTCATCTGCTTCATCGCCAAAGATTTCAGAAACAAATGCACCTGCTCCTACTGCACTGGAGTATGCCTTGCATACAGTAACAATCTGTTTGATCTGCATATGGTGGAAGACCTGCTCCTACTGCACCATATCCTGCCAGGGTAGAGGAAGATGTAACCATCGGATAAATTCCATGATCCGGGTCTTTCAGAGAACCAAGCTGTCCCTCAAGAAGAACTTCTTTACCTTCTTTTAATGCGTTCCACAGATACAGGGATACGTCACATACATATGGTTCAACCATTTTCTTATATTCCATAAGTTCAGCAAATAATTCATCCACATTAAGAAGCGGTTTGTGATATAAATGTTCAAGAAGAACATTCTTTGTCGCACATACACTTGCAAGTTTTTCTTTCAGATGTTCTTCATCAAAAAGTTCACTTACCTGGAAACCAATCTTTGCATATTTGTCTGAGTAGAACGGAGCAATACCTGACTTGGTAGATCCGAAAGATTTGCCGCCCAGACGTTCTTCCTCATACTGGTCAAAAAGAATATGGTATGGCATAACCATCTGTGCTCTCTCGGAGATAAGGATCTTCGGAGCCGGAACACCTCTGCTTACCACTTCATTGTACTCTTTGAAAAATACCGGGATATTCAGTGCAACACCGTTGCCGATCACACTTGTAGTATGATCATAAAACACACCTGACGGCAGAGTATGAAGGGCAAATTTACCATAGTTATTTACGATTGTATGACCTGCATTTGCACCACCCTGAAATCTTACGATAATATCAGCCTTCTCAGCGAGCATATCGGTAATCTTACCTTTACCTTCATCTCCCCAGTTAGCACCAACAACTGCTTTTACCATTATATAATTCCTCCTGTATTTACCGATTACTGTTTACCCGGCCTTGCAGAATGACCTGCAGGATATCATCAGGAAACAGCAACGCTTATTATCTTTATATCAGATTCTGTAATATTCCAAACCGTTATGTTAAGTATTTACTGATCAGACATTGATCTCCGCTTTCACTCCCAGAAGTTCCTTATGGGAATCGAGGATCGGCTGAACTACTGTATTTACAAATCTCTCTGTCTGCTCTTTGGCACGTCCGATATATTTCTTCGGATCCATGGATCTCTGCAGATCTTCCAGAGAAAGGTTGAATGCAGAATCTGCTGCGATCAGTTCCAGCAGATTATTATCTTTGCCTTCTACCTTGACAGTCTTTCCGGCTTCCATGGAAAGCTCACGGATACGCTCATGAAGTTCCTGACGGTCACCGCCTGCTTTTACAGCATCCATCATGATATTCTCTGTAGCCATGAACGGAAGCTCTGCCATCATATGTTTCTCGATAACCTTCGGATAAACAACCAATCCATCTACAACATTAAGACAGAGGTCAAGGATTCCGTCAATAGCAAGGAAACCTTCCGGAATACTCAGACGCTTATTTGCAGAGTCATCCAGAGTTCTCTCAAACCACTGAGTTGCAGATGTGATCGCCGGGTTAAGGGCATCTACCATTACATATCTGGAAAGGGAAGCAATACGCTCACTTCTCATAGGATTTCTCTTATACGCCATTGCGGAGGAGCCAATCTGAGATTTCTCAAATGGTTCTTCTACTTCCTTCAGATGCTGAAGAAGGCGGATATCATTGGACATCTTGTGTGCACTTGCTGCAATTCCTGCAAGAATATTGGCAACACGTGTATCTACCTTGCGGGAATAGGTCTGTCCGGATACCGGATAGCATTCCTTAAATCCCATCTTCTCTGCAATCATCGGATCAATCTTGTCGATAGTCTCCTGATCTCCATCAAACAGTTCCAGAAAGCTTGCCTGTGTTCCGGTTGTACCTTTGGATCCCAGAAGCTTCATTGTTCCCAGAACATACTCCAGATCCTCCAGATCAAGCAGGAATTCCTGTGTCCAGAGTGTTGCACGCTTACCTACTGTAGTAGGCTGTGCAGGCTGAAAATGTGTAAATGCCAGAGTAGGCTGATCTTTATATTTATCTGCGAAAGCAGAAAGCTCGGCAATAACATTGACCAGTTTCTTCTTCACAAGCTTTAATGCTTCTGTCATTACAATAATGTCTGTATTATCACCTACATAACAGGAGGTTGCTCCCAGATGGATGATTCCTTTTGCTTTCGGGCACTGTACGCCATACGCATATACGTGAGACATAACATCATGACGCACCTGACGTTCACGTTCCTTTGCAACGTCATAATTGATATCCTCTGCATGTGCCTTCAGTTCATCAATCTGCTCCTGTGTAATGTTAAGGCCAAGCTCTTTCTCTGTCTCAGCAAGTGCGATCCAGAGTCTTCTCCATGTGCGGAATTTCATATCCGGGGAAAAAATATACTGCATTTCTTTGCTGGCATAACGTTCTGATAAAGGACTTACATATCTGTCTGTACTCATCTTCACTCTCCTGTTTTTTATAGGATATTATTTTTAATCCTTTTATTTCACTTCTGTACGTACGTTTTTCTCAACCACGTACGTTGAAATTATATAACATCATTCCTCTAAAAGCAACCACAAAAACCTTATCCCTGATGGAATTTACCAAGAAATTCTTTCATTCTCGCATGTTCTGATTCAAATACCTCTTTTGGACTCCCCTCAACTGCGATCAATCCCTTATCCATAAAAATAATATGATCAGAGATATCTCTTGCAAATGTCATCTCATGAGTAACGATCACCATAGTGATGTGTTCTGCTGCCAGATCTTTGATTACCTTAAGAATTTCACTCGTAAGCTCCGGATCAAGGGCGGAAGTAGGCTCATCAAAAAACAGGATCTTCGGATTCATACATAATGCTCTGGCAATAGAGACACGCTGCTGCTGGCCGCCGGAAAGCTGAAACGGATATGCATTCTCTCTGTCTGCAAGTCCCATCTGCTTTAACAGAGTTCTTGCCTGTGCATAAACCTCTTCTTTCTTTCTCTTCTGCACTCTGATCGGAGCATCTGTGATATTTTTCAGTACAGAAAAATGGGGGAAAAGATTAAAGTTCTGAAATACCAGTCCCACATCCCCCTGCTTGATGATCTCACCGCTGTCCGGTGTCTCAAGACCGGTGGCACAGCGGAGAAGTGTGGATTTACCGGAACCGGAAGGTCCGATAATACTAAGAACCTCACCCTCCTCTACCTGAAGTGAAATGTCTTTTAATACTTCAAGGCTGCCGAAGCTCTTCTTTATGTTTTTCATTTCAAATAATACCATAGCAAATATTCCTCTTAAATTAAATAATGTCAGAGTCAAAAAATATTTTATAACCCCAGCCGCCTGTCAGCGATAATAATTCAGTTTTTTCTCAATCTTATCCATTACAATCGCAACAAGAAGATTGAACACAAAATAGAAAACAGCAGCGATCACAAAAGGCATCATAGTCGTCTGTGCACTTGCAATCTGTTTTGCAATTGTAAACATCTCCGAAACAGCAACAACAAATGCCAGTGACGTATCCTTTACCAGTGTGATAACCTCATTTGTCACAGATGGAAGGATTCTCTTGATCACCTGCGGCAGGATGATCCTGAAAAATGTCTGGGCTTTGCTGTATCCCAAGATCTTTGCAGCCTCATACTGTCCCGCTGAAATAGATTCGATTCCTCCTCTGTAAATCTCCGCAAAATATGCAGCATAGTTAATACTGAATGCAATAAACACAGCGATCAGGCTGTATCCCATGGAAATACGGATTCCAAAAATAAAGTATGGTCCGAAATACACAACCATCAATTGCAGCATTAACGGGGTTCCACGCATAACTGATATGTAGGCAGACACAATTCCACGTATCGCCGGATTCTTGGACATTCTGCCAAAGCAGATCAGAAGTCCCAGCGGAAGTGAAAAAAGTAATGTCACTACAAAAATCTCTACAGAAACCACCATACCACTGGCAAGCTGCTGCAGCATTACACTTAAAGACATAAGCTTTCCTCCTGAAAAATTTCTCCTGTACAGTAAGAAAAGAGGGTGCACAAAATGTACCCTCCATTCCTTTATAATGCGGACAGCCTGCACAGATCTGTCCTCTTGTATCATAACTGTTTTTGTTCCGGCTGACTATTCAGCATCTTTCGCTGTATCAGCTGTATCTTCTTTTGCTGTGTCTGCATCGGAAGCATCATCCTCTGCTGCATCATCTTTTTTATCATCAGATTTCTCATCATCTCCAATGCAGAGCATATCTGCTACTTCATACTTCTCAGCAAGTTTATCAACTTCACCTACATCATAAAGTTTCAGAACTTCTTCCCATACAGTATCTTTCAGCTCATCGTTACCCTTCTTAAAGCCGATTCCATACTCTTCGCTCTGGATTGGCTCGTCAAGGATCACATATTTGCCTTCTTCTCTCTGGGAAAGCTGATATTTAGCAACACCGATATCTACTGCGATGGCATCTGCAGCGCCGGAATCCAGATTCATGAATGCTGTATTGTAATCAGGATTCTCTGTCAGTGATGCAAAGCTTGCTGTAAGATCCTTATTATCATCGCTGTTTAATGCATCCAGTGCTGCGGAAGCGGCCTGAACTACTACATTCTTGCCTGCCAGGTCATCCAACTTCTCAATCCCTGAATCGGCTGCAACAACCATCACCTGCTCATTGTTCAGATATGGATCTGACCATGTATAGTCATCCTCACGTCCGTTAATGGTAAATCCGTTCCAGATACAGTCGATAGAACCGGAATTCAGTTCCATATCCTTGGAATCCCAGTTGATCGGTTTCTTCACAAGCTCCCATCCGAGATTGTCGCATACTTCCTGTGCAAGGTCAAGGTCAAAACCAACATACTCTCCATTATCGTCTTTATATCCGAAAGGAGGATACTGTGCATCAAATCCTACAGTTAATGTCTTACTGTCAGCATCTGCATATACAGAAACAACACCCGTCATCATAGAAGCTGCCATAACTCCTGCCATGAGTACTGCTAAAGATCTCTTTTTCATGATAAATATCTCCTCTTTATCTGTTTTGTTATTTATCACACAGCCACTCTACCATGTGAAAGTATGTGTTAATCCTATCACACACCTCCGCCTCTGTCAAGAGTAAGTTATGAACCTGTACTTCTGTGATAATCTTTCATAAGTCTCTCCAGAAGGGCATCCAGATTTTTTTCATCTGTTTTCTCTTCCGGTACAGACTCGAAAGCTTTCAGAGACTGCCTGATTTCTTCTTTTATATCTTTCTTCAGTTCTTCATCTACTTCAAGTTCTTCCATAACCTTATCATAATCTGTCTTATCATGAACACTGCTGTATGCTATGATATAAGCTTTTAAGGCATCTTTTGAATGTGCTTCTCTGTATGCTTCCAGAAAACATTCCTGTGCTTTTTCCATCTGAAAAAGATAACTGTATGCACAGCCAAGATTATAGCGCACTGAAGCTGCGAATCCTTTTCTCTGCTCAGACAGATCCTCTCTTTCCAGGAGTTTCTGGTATACCCGGATGGCGTTCACATACATTCCGTTTTCTGTCAGTGCATCTCCCTTTCTCTTCTGACGGACTGCCGCTTTTTCTTTTCCATAAGTCACAATCCTGCTGTTAAAGCCTTTCATCTCCTCATAGGTAAGGTAATTGATCTCCTTGAAAACAGGATAGATCATCTCTTCCACACTTACATTTCTCTCCAGATTCTGTTTCAGCTTTGCAGCCAGATGCACAAGTTCAAGCTCATCTCTGAGCCAGTTGCATAATTCTTCATTAAAAACAGTATGATCAGCAAGGTAAAGATTGTGGTACAGATAATAACAGAGTTCTTCTATAGAATAAATATTCATACTGATATTCTCTATAAAATAAGGACGCTGTGCTTTTTTTGTCTGACATAAAATATATCCGCTCATTGCTCCATCTCCTTTACCATTCTACTGTCTCTGTCCAGGTTTTCCCACTGGAAGGGAACATTTCTCCGAATCCCAGATCTGTAACCGTCACTTTACATTCTGCAGATGAGACATACTGTAATTCCAGCCGTAATCTGGTAGTCTTGTCCGGACGCAACGGAATACCGGGCAGCATCATTCCTACCCTTCTTTTCTCCGGTCTGTGGTACGTGCTTACAATAAACACAAGCTCCTCTGTATCATCAAGAATAAATTCACAGGATGCCTTACTGTCATACCAGTTATTTCCTGCCTCGATCAGCGGATAATAGGTAGGAGAACCCATCACTCTCATTTCCATCCCCACATCAGCCATAACCAGAGAATCGCTTAAAAAGCGATATCCCTTTAATGCCTTGTTCTCTGTTTTCTCTTTTCCTGCAGCGCAGGCACCCTTTGCAAAAAGATTATTTCCATAGAAAACCTTTCTTTTCTGATAACAGAGTAACCTTACAGACTGCTCTGCCCAGTCCTGTGAAAATCCATCTCCTGTGATCTGAATGCTGGAAAACAGATCTCTGCCAAGTGTTTTCTGGACAAACTTACCGAATTCTGAATCTCTCTCCTGTCCCTCAGCAGGAAGTTCTGTCTCCACAGCTTCTTCCAGTTTTACAGTGACAGGCTTTGTTGCACCGTTCATTGTCATCTTGCGAAAAGACACGTTCTCCGGTGTAAAGGCATACCATCCCACACTGCGGTTCCAGGTTTCTCTTTTCTGTGAGAGCACATAATAATAGAAGCTTTCCCCATAATCCAGCAGCATATATTTCTCATGTGGAAATCCAATTATCTCAAATGCTTTCTGGAAATTCTCAACCTGAATTTCCGTCAGCCCGGGCAGTGTCACCGCCACACATTTAGTATTTTTGACCAGTTCTGCCACTCCCAGAAATTTAAGCATTCCCTGCAGAAACTGAGCCAGGATCTCCCATGGTGCAAGTTCCTGTCCTTCCACCAGCACAGAATCACTTTTTTCACAGATTCCATAGACATCATCGATCATGACTCCGCCCTTTTCCCGGACAAAGTAATCTGCTTCCAGTCCTACGCAATAGTCTTTCTGCTCCGGTCTCCAGCACAGAATACAGGGAGCCTCATACTGATTTCCACCCGCTTTCATAGAAAGAGAACGTGCCTCGTCTCCTTTTCTGTCATAATAGCATATCTGAGAATACTCTTTGCCAAAATCAATTCCCACGATCAAATCACGAATTTCGTTCATTTGTTCCTCCCGGTTTCAGGACAATCTGTTCCTGCTCTTCTTTCTCGATCACAAACATCTTCTTCACATACTGTTCCTGGCGAAGATACTTCTTCACCTGTGAAAACACTTCTTTCTTTTTATCCAGTCTGCGTGCAGAGAGCATCTGATTGATCATATGATATTTGCTTACAGGTGTACCCTCAATCTTATTCATTGTAAGTACCCTCTCCTGTGTCCGATTTACCCGCTCTCCTGTTACTGATTCAAAATAATACCGCAATGTCTCCCCGTAGAACAATGTAAATGATTTTGCAAAAATACCTTCATATAAATCGCGCAAAGGCTCTGTCTGATATTTCACCTGATTTCCGAGGCCTGCATCCAGTGCATAATAGAGTGTCACCTTTGCAGACGGATCTGCATGGTATTCCACAAAGGTTTTATCATCCAACTGATAGGGACTTAAGACAGATACCGGAAGTTTCCCGAAGAACGCAAAGTACATTCCCTGTTTCACACATTTCTGAAGAATCTCCTCTGCATTGCAAAGCTGTTTTTTCTCCAGTTTTTTTTCTTTGGAATACGCTTCCAGAAGAGCAAGACTGCATACAAAATCAACCGGCCATTTCTCATCATAAGCCCGCTCCAGCAGACTTCTTACAAAAACACTCATCGGATATTCTTTTACAAATGCACCATATGCAGTCTGCGTAAGATATGCTCCTGTAATACGTTCCTTTCCGCTGTGATGAACATAATCCTCCAGGATCTTCTCTCCCTCTTTCCTGTAATCAGAAGTAAACATCAGAAGGCCAAGAAGCTTCTCTTCCAGTTCATAAGTATCCATCTCAAAGCCCTGCGCACTTTTCCATACAGATATCAGTTCATCTACAGGACCAAATCTGTATTCCATAAGATACTTCAGGATCACTTCATCATATTTTCCGCGTCTGTATACATCCGATGCAAGGGCAAGCAATTCGTCATCCTCCTCCATCTCACATCTTGTCAGCATTCTGCTGGTCAGCTTCAGCTGGCTCTCTATGCGGATTCCTTCATATCCGAATTGGGAAACAATGGACATTGCCTGCTGATACATTCCTCTGGAGATCAGTACTTCCAGAAGAGCTGTTCTGTCTACAGCCGCATATTTCTTATAATCCATCTGTCTCAGATAATTATCTGCTTCTTCTGCTCTGGTGTGTTCGGAATAATAAGAAAGCAGCTTCTCTCTGATACATTTCTGATATTCATCTGAAAATTCCTCTGACTCCGGGATCCTCTGGAATGCCTGAAGATTCTCCGGTTTCAGTTCTGTATGCTCACTGCAGTGAAGTACCAGTCCCGGCTCTTCAATATGAAAACCAAGAACCTTATCTGTCAGTTCACGCTCATCAAATAATTTCTTGATATTATAATCTACTGTTGATACATATCTTCTCTGCTTCCCATCCTGAAACAGGATCACCGCATCATCTGTATAAATTCTTGGATAAGCTACGCCCTGGATACATGGGTAAATTTCTTCTTCCCTGAGCTGTTCATGGCGCACGATCACATAGCGTATCTTCTTATCATCACAGTACAGTCTGTGTGTAAACAGCTTCTGCGCGAGCAGTTTTGCCTGTCCTTCTGTTTTGGGATTGCTTAAAAATTCCTGATAAAGGACCGCATAATTCTCATTCATCCGTCCTTCTTTCGCCTTGCGCATGGCAAAAATCTTCATATGATCCCTGTAATCCGCATATGTCTGTGGCTGACGGCCTCTGTTTCCTACAATACTTGCATAAATAAATGCCTTTTTATCATCTGCAAGAGAAGTATTATTATAGGTAAAATACATCAGAAGGGGCTTTGGAAGTTCTCTCTGATAAGATGTATCCATTGTTTCCACATAATATTCATATATCCTTGTCAGACGGATCCCTTTCTCCACTGCCAGGGAAAACCATCTGAAATATTCCGGTTTTCTCGGATTTCCAAGCATGATATATCTGCAGATTGCTTCCAGCGTATCATCGGATTCAAAAGCATCGTATCCCATTGCCAGTGCTCTGTACATACTGATACAAAATTCTCTCTCATACCCTGTAAGATAGGCAAATCTCATCACCAGCTCTTCTGTCAGAAGACCTTTCTCTCCCGCAAATAAAAATACCTGTGTCCAGAAACTGCTCATTCTGTGAAGAAGTGTTGTATCACTGCTGATATAATTCCATGCTTCCAGATACAGAAACGGACTCCTGCAGCCTTTCTCAAAAAGTTCCTCCATCATAAATACCAGCCTTGAAGGGGAACCCTTATCCTCCGGATTCATCTCCAGCCAGAGTTTGAACAACAGGAAACTGTCTTCCTTCTGCAGAAAGAAATTGTACAGACGTCTTATCGCCTGTTCTCTGTCTTTGTGCAATCCTGTAAGAACGCAGAGATAAAGGTAAGCACCTGCCAGTTCCAGATTCTCTCTGACAAAGTTCTGATGTTTAAATTTCTTCAGGATTTCTCTTGCCTGCTCATCCTTTTCTTCCATATGAAGAATGTATGCTTCATACATCTGATATTCCGGATAATCACAGCCTTCTTCCCTTAACTGATTAAGGACAAATCTGCTACTGCCGATCCATGTCTTACTGTCCATTCTTTTGCAGGAGTATTCTGCAAGGTCACGTAACAGTTCCAGCTTATGCCGTTTCACATGAATCTCTGTTTTGAGCTGCACTTTCGATTCCATGGATGCAGTGATCTGATAAGTCAGCTGCTGATAAGGACTCTTCACAGTGATCTCACCAAACTGACGTCCTTTTTTCAGCTTTTCTTTACGGATTACATATTCCACCTGATAATAGCTTCCTATAAAATCCTCATCTGTGACCACATGCCTGGAAACTTCCAGAAAATCGCCTTTCGCCTCTACCTCCAGCCTGAGATGTCCCCATCCGCTCCTCTGGACTGCAAAAGTTTCGCGGACAGATTCACTGATATCATAAAAGCTATTCTGATCTGCCTTCAGTTCAATTTTTACAGGATCCTTTTTTCCCGTTCCGATCAGAAACTCTTCTACATGCTGAAATGTCACAGGCTGTTTTGAGAGTCCCTTATAAAGAGCTTTCTCTTTCTGTCCGGCATTTCTTAACAAAAGTTCAAATCTGCGGTCTGTAAAAACACGATATGCTTCTTTAAAATCGTCCTTTGCAATATTCACAAAGGTATCCATATCCGGCACATCTCCGGCTGCACTTTTCAGTTCTGCTTTCTCTGTCTGAATAAGAAATGGCAGCTTATATTCTCCAATGTCTGTGGTGAAACAAAGCCATCCCTCATGTCTCTCACCCGGGTGCATCCCCGCACCGTCAATTCCATACTGCAGTCTCACCGTAGTTCCCGAAAATTTCTCGGTTCCCGGTACCACGCGCCTGTTGGAAGATGTAATATATCCACGTATTTTCTGATTATCCTCTGTTCCGAAATACAGTTCCCCTTTGTACACATCACCTGCTTTCAGAGTCACTTCTATTTTGTCCTGCGAAAAAAGGAGCTGCGGATGTTCATGTCTGAAATTTCCACTTAATAGTTCTTCTATCGTCTTTTTCAAAATTGTTCACCTTATATCCTTGCTTAAATTACAGAGCTACTGTTCACAAGCCTATTGCATTTAATTATACACCACAAAACACATCCGCGCAACAATCCGCTCTTCAGCTTTTTCGTTACTGTTCACTCCGTTCACAGTAACGTAGCCAAAATTCATTCCAGATTGCCTGCGGCAATGGAATTTTGGCTTGTATGTCTCGGGATTTTGGCATATTTATGCCAAAACACCTCGCGGGATAGTGGTGTGTGAACAGTAACGCTTTTTCTCCAATTTAATATTGCGCACAGTGAAATTGTCTTATATAATAAAATATATCTTATGATTAGAGCAGATAATTTCTTCATTGTACATTATTTATCAGAAATAAGTATCTGCTCATAAAGAACGGAGGTGCTCTATGAAAAAATTAAAAGTATTTTCTATCTCAGCAATTCTTATTGCTATCTGTTGCTCTTTTTTATTTTCAGCTTCAGTATCCGCAGCATCAAAAAAACGTAACAAATTTGACCACAAACCCAGCGGAAACATTTATTACTATGATGAAAACGGACATACTGTAAAGGGACTTGTCACGATCCGCGGAAAGAAATATTATTTTAATGAAAAGGGAATCCAGCAAAACGGCTGGCAGAAGATCAAGGGAGATTATTATTTCTTCCAGATCCGCAACGGCTGTTATGCCTCTATGGTAACCTCCCAGCGTGTAAACGGTATTTATCTTACCAAAAGCGGAAAAGCGCGCTATAACAGTGAAGAAAAAAGAAAACTGAACCTTATGGTCACAGCCAACCAGGTCATGCGTCACGTGACCAAAAAAAATATGTCCAAACCTGAGAAATTATGGAGATGTTATCTGAAAGCAGTCAGCTACGGATACGGTGGCACCGGCAATGACTACGATTTCCGTTACTATTACTCAAACTGGGATGTCAGCTATGCGGAGGATATGTTCTACCGGGGACATGGCGACTGTTTCGCTTTTGCATCTGCATTTGCTTACCTGGCTAACGCAGTCGGATTTGAAGCCAAGGTTATCTCATCAGGCGGTCATGGATGGGCTGAGATCAAAGGAGAAGTCTGCGATCCGAACTGGGCAAAAGGCACAGGACATATCGAAAGATATTACCGTATGAGTTATGATCTCAGCGGTGTAGACGGACGTCCCTATTATAGAGGAAACAGGGCGTATGTAATTACAATCTGATCTCATCCGGACATTTTCTGACATATCAGGCAGATAAAACTATACGCTTCGCTGCCTGATTTATAGTAATCCTCTAAAATAACTCATCTTAATCCAAAAAGTTCCGGGTATCTGTATCTGCCAGATGTCCCGGAACTGTTACTGTTCACTCCGTTCGTTACTGTTCACTCCGTTCTCAGTAACGTTGCCAAAATTCTCTATCCTGAGTTGACTTTCCTTTCTTTATATCGTATCATTAAATATTATTCATTCAAAAATATTTTTAAGAAAGAGGTTATCATCCATGCAAGATAACAAAAATTTTCTGGGCACAGAACCTGTTGGAAAGCTTCTTTTAAAGCTATCCATTCCAACAGTGATTGCCCAGCTCATCAACATGCTTTATAACATTGTAGACCGTATTTACATCGGCCACATCCCGGGGGAAGGCAGCCTGGCACTTACCGGTGTGGGAGTCTGTATGCCCATCATCATGATCGTCTCCGCATTTGCGGCACTGGTCAGTTCCGGCGGCGCACCAAGGGCTTCTATTTACATGGGAAAACAGGATAATAAATCTGCTGAGAATATATTAGGCAACTGTTTTATTCTTCAGATTATTATCTCTGTTATCCTCACTGCCATTTTACTGATCTGGGGCAGAGATTTATTACTGGCTTTTGGCGCCAGTGAAAACACCATCAGTTATGCAACAGATTATATGCATATTTACGCTTTCGGTACCTTGTTCGTACAATTAACCCTTGGTATGAATGCATTCATCACTGCACAGGGATTTACCACATTTTCCATGGTTTCCGTCCTGATCGGTGCTGTCTGCAATATTGTTTTAGACCCTGTATTTATCTTTGTTTTTCATATGGGGGTACGCGGTGCTGCACTGGCAACTGTTATCTCACAGGCAATTTCCACACTCTGGGTAGTTTTATTCCTCTGCGGCAAAAAGACACAGCTTCACCTCAGGAAAAAGCATCTCCATCTGGAGGCAAAGGTTGTTCTTCCCTGCATCGCACTGG
>NZ_JBWJVQ010000145.1:0-36496 GCF_056339875.1 Blautia sp. ZXY-1-C6 | reverse complement strand
CCATACCGTCAACGATAACTGTGTTCTCTTTTGCAACTTTAACAGATTTTGCACGTCCTAACTGCTCCATAGTTGCATCTTTCAGTTCCAGACCAACTTCTTCGGAGATTACCTGGCCGCCTGTAAGGATTGCGATATCCTGAAGCATTTCTTTTCTTCTGTCACCATATCCCGGAGCTTTGACAGCTACTACCTGGAAGGTTCCTCTTAATTTGTTTACGATCAGAGTTGTAAGAGCTTCACCCTCTACATCTTCAGCAATGATAAGAAGTTTCGCACCAACTTTTACGATCTGCTCCAGTAATGGAAGGATTTCCTGGATGTTGCTGATCTTCTTGTCTGTGATCAGGATATATGGATCTTCCAGATTTGCTTCCATTTTTTCCATATCTGTTGACATATATGCGGATACATATCCACGATCGAACTGCATACCTTCTACAAGGTCAAGTTCTGTGTGCATTGTCTTGGATTCTTCTACTGTGATAACGCCGTCTTTGGAAACTTTTTCCATAGCATCTGCTACTAACTGTCCAACAGTCTCATCGCTTGCGGAAATAGATGCAACGTTTGCGATCTGTTTCTTGCCGCTGATTGTCTGGCTCATGTTCTTGATTGCTTCTACAGCTACATCTGTAGCTTTCTTCATTCCTTTTCTGAGGATGATCGGGTTAGCGCCTGCTGCCAGGTTTCTCATTCCTTCGTGAACCATAGCCTGTGCAAGAACAGTAGCTGTTGTTGTACCATCACCTGCTACATCGTTTGTCTTGGAAGCAACTTCTTTGATCAGCTGTGCGCCCATGTTTTCAAATCCGTCTTCCAGTTCGATTTCTTTTGCGATTGTAACACCGTCGTTTGTGATAAGCGGAGCACCGTATGGTTTGTCAAGAACTACGTTTCTTCCTTTCGGTCCTAATGTTACTCTTACTGTATCAGCTAATTTATTTACACCAGCTTCAAGAGCTGCTCTGGCTTCTGCGCCGAATTTAATTTCTTTTGCCATGATAATATGACCTCCTGATTCAAATTTTGATCTCTATGAATTTTTTCTGATACTTAGCCGGTATTTCATGTTACATCCTGTAAATATTATCTTATAAGTATCTTCATTTATGTTTTCTATTTTGATATTGCTTATTTAACAATTGCAAGAATATCATTCTGTTTTACGATAATGTATTCTGTGCCATCCATCTTTACTTCTGTTCCTGAATATTTGGAGTAGATAACTTTATCACCTACAGCTACTTCCATTTTTACTTCTTTGCCGTCAACAACTCCGCCAGGTCCTACAGCTACAACTTCTGCCTGCTGTGGTTTCTCCTGTGCCTGTCCCGGAAGAACGATTCCGGATTTTGTTGTTTCTTCTGCTTCAACCTGTTTTAATACAACTCTGTCACCTAAAGGTACTAATGTCATGATCTATATCCTCCTTTATTCTCCAACTAAAGCTTTCCTGTTACCGTACTCTTTTCGTTATCGCAAAATATCCGGTAACTATTTCGGCACTCTGTCTGATTCTGCCGATTTTTGCTAGCACTCATTTACTTCGAGTGCTAATCACTGTCCTTATATTATTGAAAATGAGTCGATTTCGCAAGTGCTTTTATCATTATAAAATAATCTATATTCTCTTTTTTACTTATATATACTCTTTTTTTCTTTTGTTTTCTTAATTTACAAATAATTTTGTCATAACAAGTCCGGAGAGCTTTATTATGTTATAAGCATATTACGGAGTAATTTTCTTTAACATAATAAAAAGACCGTCCACCATACAGCAGACAGCCTTCTTGCATTCATTATTTACGAATCAGGATTTCTTATTTCTCTGAGCTTTAATCTCTTCCAGTTCATCAAAGATGACTTCATTCAGCACTTTAATGTAGGTTCCTTTCATACCGGAAGATCTGGATTCAATCACACCGGCACTTTCAAACTTCCTCAAAGCGTTTACGATAACAGATCTGGTGATTCCCACGCGGTCTGCGATCTTACTTGCAACCAGGATTCCCTCATCTCCGTCAAGTTCATCAAAAATATGGATGATCGCCTCCAGTTCGGAGAAAGATAAAGTATTAAACGCAGATTTCACTACCTGCTGCTTTCTGTCCTCCTCAGCATTCTCTTCATGAACCGCTCTCATCATCTCAAGCCCTACAACGGTTGTTCCATATTCACTGACAATAATATCTTCAATGTCATATGGTTTCTCATAACGATACATAAATACAGTACCCAGTCGTTCCCCTGCAATATCTATCGGATTAATGATTCCCTGATAACTGCTTGATACATGTTCAAATCCCAGTGTCTGAAGATTTACATTCTCTTTTGTTGACAGGACACCCAGAAATCTCTCGTTTAACAGGGAATCTACATATCCGCCAACCTTGTCCTCGATCAGTTCAGTGATCTCCTCTACTCCCGGGCATAAACTGACACCCAGAACCTTTCCTTTTTTACTGAGAACCAGAATGTTGGAACTCAGTGTCTCCATCAGAACCTGACAGATGTCATTAAATACCACTTTGCTGGAACTGCTGTTATGCAGAAGTTTATTAATTTTTCTTGTTCTATCCAGCAGCTGAACACTCATATTGTCCTCCTTTCACCCTGTACATATCCGAAATCTTTCTGTCATTATTTCATAAATGAGCAGTCACTTTCTTTTGCTCGCAAGGAAGATTCAGACACACATGGTCATTAACATTACTGATACTTTGATTTTACACGTTTTAAAGTCAAATTACAAGACAAATTTTACTATTTTTTTATTTATTTTTGCTTTTCTGAAAATAGATTCCTTTTATAATATTATTCAATAAATATCATCATTAAAAATTCAAAGGATTGAAGACAAAAAATCAGAAAGTCACTGACTGTAAGACAAAAAACGGAACTGTTGCATTAATGAAATTCATTTTCAACTGCTGCAACAGTCCCATTTATAACATTTACAATCCGTTATTATTCTTTCTCGTCCTTTGCCTCTACATATCCACATGTCTCCTGGCTGCAGACAAGCTTATTCCCCTTTTCCACCATATAGCTTCCACATTTCGGGCATTTCTTTGCTGATGGTTTCTGCCAGGACATGAAATCACAATCCGGATTATCCTCACATCCGTAGTACTTACGTCCTTTTTTGGTTTTCTTAAGCACAATCTCTTTTCCACATTTCGGACATGCCACCCCGATCTTCTCAAAATATGGTTTGGTATTTTTGCATTCCGGAAATCCCGGACATGCAAGGAATCGTCCATGAGGACCATATTTGATCACCATATGTCTGCCACAGTTTTCGCAGATCACATCTGTCACTTCATCCTGAATATCAACCTTTTCAAGTTCTTCCTCTGCAGCATCTACATCCTTCTTCAGATCCGGATAGAAGTTGCTTACTACTGTCTTCCACTTTACAGTTCCTGCTGCCACACAGTCCAGAAGCCCTTCCATAGTCGCAGTGAAGTTTACATCTACAATACTCGGGAAAGCCTGTTTCATAATATTATTGACAACTTCCCCCAACTCTGTAACATACAGGTTCTTCTGTTCTTTTGCAACATAACGGCGGCTGATGATCGTTGTGATCGTCGGCGCATAGGTACTTGGACGTCCGATCCCCAGTTCTTCCATAGTCTTGACCAGAGATGCCTCTGTATAATGTGCAGGCGGCTGCGTGAAATGCTGTTCTGGTTTCAGTTCCTTAAGACTAAGCTTCATTCCTCTTTCAAGACTCTGATTCAGAACATTTCCTTTTTTCTGGTCCTCTTCATCTGTGTATACAGACATAAATCCGTCAAATATGATCTTGGAGGCAGAGACTGTAAAAATATACTGGTCTGCACCAATCTTTACAGATGTTGTTTCGTATTTTGCAGGAGCCATTCTGCTGGCCGCAAAACGTCTCCAGATAAGCTGATACAGTCTGAACTGATCTCTTGAAAGAGATTCCTTCAGTACAGCCGGTGTACGGCTGATGTCTGTAGGACGGATCGCTTCGTGAGCATCCTGAATCTTCTGTCCCTTTTTCACAGCTTTCTCAGACTTTGAAACATAATCCTCTCCGTACTGAGCAGTGATATATTCTCTTGCCGCAGCATCTGCTTCCTCTGAGATTCGGGTAGAATCTGTACGCAGATAAGAGATCACACCTACCGTTCCATTTCCTTTGATATCAATTCCTTCATACAGCTGCTGTGCCAGACGCATTGTCTTCTGTGTGGAAAAGTTTAAGGTCTTGGCTGCTTCCTGCTGTAAGGTACTTGTAGTAAAGGGAAGCGGTGCATTCTTGATCCTCTCGCCTTTCTTTACTTCATTGATCTCATATTCTTTATCTTTCAGAGAGGCCAGAAGTTTATCCATTTCCTCTTTGCTGTGGATATCCATCTTTTTATCTGTTCCATAAAACTTCGCCTGCAGCGGTTTCTTCTCACCCTTCACCTGAAAATCTCCCTCCAGGCTCCAGTATTCTTCCGGAATAAACGCATTGATCTCATCTTCTCTGTCACAGATGATACGAAGCGCAACAGACTGTACGCGCCCCGCACTTAAGCCTCTCTTGACTTTTGCCCAGAGAAGCGGGCTGATGGTATAACCTACCATACGGTCAAGCATACGTCTTGCCTGCTGTGCATCTACCAGATCCATATCCAGGTCTCTGGCCTGTTTGATTGATGATTTTACTGCTGTCTTGGTAATCTCGTTAAAGGTAATCCTGTGCATCTTCTTCGGATCTTCTTTTAATGCCTGCATCAGATGCCAGGAAATTGCCTCTCCCTCGCGGTCAGGGTCAGTTGCAAGATAAATCTTATCTGCTTTCTTTGCAGCCTTGCGAAGCTTTGCAAGCAGTTCTCCCTTTCCTCTGATCGTTATATATTTGGGTTCAAAATCATGCTCAACATCAATTCCGAACTGACTCTTCGGGAAATCACGGACATGTCCGTTAGAAGCTTCCACATCGTAATTCGCACCGAGAAATTTCTTTATTGTTTTCACTTTTGCAGGTGATTCTACTATCACCAGATATTTCGCCATGCTACCTCTCCTAGTCGTAATCTGTTATTCTTCACAGTGTCCCTGAACGGGCACATTGCCTGACAGCGATATTGTTACATATGAAAATCGCCCTGCGCCGCAGAAACGTGAAGCACAATAATCATAAATCGTCAACTGTCTTTTACATAATAATGTCTCCCGCTCTCTCTTATGAGCCCCCGCAGTGTCAGTTCCACAAGACAGTTGCTTACCTGTGCCGGGGAAAAGCCTGTTTTTCTCACAATGTAGTCGGGATTTTTTGGTCGTAAATCGAGACAACTATACACCATATTCAAATCTCTTGCAAGTCCCAAGTTGTTTTTTTCACCGTTTTGTGTTACTTTTTCCATCGAAATTCCAAGTTCTTCCAGCATAATTTCCGGACAGTATGCAATCCCTGCGCCGTCGTAGATCAGCTTATGGCAGCCTCTGCTGAGTTCATCTGTCACTGCCCCCGGAATCGCATAGACCATCTTTCCCTGTTCCAGTGCAAATCCCGCAGTGATCAGCGAACCGCTGTTTTCTTTTGCTTCCACTACCAGAACCGCGTCTGACAAAGCACTAATGATCCGGTTTCGCGCCGGGAAATGCCAGGAAACAGGTCCTGAACCCAGTGGACATTCACTGATGATCCCACCATTTTCCCATAAGATCCTCTCATAGAGTTTTCTGTTAGATTTCGGATAGCATACATCAACACCACTTCCAAGCACCGCAAATGTAGGCATCTTTCCTTCCAGTGCGCCTTTATGTCCTTCTGAATCAATGCCAAGTGCCATACCGCTGATAATCTGGACTCCAGCTACACTTAACGCTTTCGCATACCGGAATGCCTGCATCCTTCCATAAGGACTGCACATTCTGGCACCGATCACTGCCACCGTTCTTCTCTTAGGATCAGGAAGTCTGCCTTTTACATAAAGCTTTGCCGGCATGGAGGCATACTGCTTCATTATCTGAGGATATTCCGGATCTGATTTCTCAATACATCGTATCTGACCTGTACTGTATTCTTCTGTATGATTATTTTTCACATCAGTTCTTTCCATATAAAATACCTCACTGACCTTTATTTTATGACAGAATCTTTGTCAAATGCCCTGTACGAAAGTGCTTCTCCGATATGATGACCGGCAATCATTTCTTCCCCTTCCATATCCGCAATTGTTCTGGCTACCTTCAGAATCCTGTGATAGGATCTGGCACTGAATGCGATTTTTTCAAAGGCTCTTGCCAGAAGTCGGGATGCGCTGTCTGTAAGAGGGCAGAATTTATCGATCAGACTGCTCTTCAGCTGCCCGTTAAAATTTATTTTCTCATCTTTATACCGTTCTTCCTGGATCTTCTGTACTTTTTCCACTCTTTTTCTGATAGCAGCGGAATTTTCTCCCTTTCTTCCACAGTGAAGCTGTGAAAAAGAAACCGGCGGTACCTCAGTGCTGATATCAATTCTGTCCAGAAGAGGGCGACTGATCTTTCCCATATAATGTGTGATCTCACCTGCTGTACAGGTGCATCTGTTTAAATCCGGATAATAACCGCAGGGACAGGGGTTCATCGCTGCACATAACATAAAATCCGCCGGAAAGTTGTAAGTTCCGCTTGCTCTGGCTATCTGGATCACTTTATCCTCCATGGGCTGTCGCAGAAGTTCCAGACTTGCTCTGGAAAATTCCGGCATTTCATCCAGAAAGAGTACACCTTTATGCGCAAGAGTGATTTCGCCGGGTCTGGGATTACGCCCGCCTCCTGCAATTGCCTGCGGAGTACTTGTATGATGAGGGCTGCGAAATGGTCTCTCATCGATCAGAGGATGTTCTCTTGAAAGAAGTCCTGCAATACTGTAAATTCTGGTAAGCTCCAGCTTTTCTTCAAAGCCAAGCCCAGGCATGATCGTCGGCAGTCTTCTGGCAAGCATGGTTTTGCCCGTTCCCGGAGGTCCGATAAGGAGAAGATTGTGAAATCCGCTTACTGCAATTTCCGCCGCTCTTTTTGCTCCTTCCTGTCCTTCAATGTCTGAAAAATCCATTCCCATATCTGTATTTATAATAGAAGGAATTTCTTCCTGTATTTCCCTCTTCAGATAGGGTTCCGGATTCTTAAGACACTCGACCAGTTCCCATAAATTTTTTACTCCTGCTACCGGCACATCCCTGATCAGTCTTCCTTCTTTCAGATTCTCATAGGGAACTACGCAAAAACGACTGCCCAAACTTCTTGCACACAACACAATCGGCAGGATTCCGGATATCCCATGGATTTCTCCGTCCAGACCGATCTCCCCTGCCATCATAACTCTGCTGACAACCTGAGGGCTGATCATCTCAAAAGCAGCCAACACTGCTGCTGCCACCGGTACATCAAAACCGGCGCCCTCTTTCTTCATGTCTGCAGGAGCAAAATTGACGGTAATTCTCTTTGGTGGAAACTGATAACCATTATTCTTGAGTGCTGTGCGTACCCGTTCCTGCGCTTCCTTTACCTGCGCAGAAGGAAATCCTACCATGATAAAGGAAGGAAGTCCGTTACTTACATCAGCTTCTACCTGCACAGGGCATACTTCCACCCCAAAAATTGCAGCTGATAATACACTTGCAAACAAATATAAACTCCTTTCTTCCGGCATAAATCTCCCCCGATATTTATGCTCACCAAAAAATATATAACAATTCGTTACTGTTCACTCCGTTCACAGTAACGTAGCCAAAATTCATTCCAGATTGCCTGCGGCAATGGAATTTTGGCTTGTATGTCTCGCCAAACAGCGGACGACTGAATAGTTACATCACTTAAATTGTATTGGAAATTATTTCAGAAATCAGATTAGAAAAAAGATTATTTTTATAATAGACCATTTTGCTCTGTTTTGCAACCGTTCATTTTGTTCTGTTTTATACTTTTTTCAGTACATAATCTGCGAAGGCTTTTCACAGATCATGTTTGGGAGTACACTACAAAACAGAGAGGTGAACTATATGAAATTTCAGCGTATTCAGGATTTACGTACAGATGCTGACATGTCACAGAAACAGCTCAGCGAAATTCTTCACATCAGCCAACGTTCCTACTCTCACTATGAGACAGGTTCACGCAATATACCGGTTGAAATGCTTATCAGACTGGCAAATTATTACGATATAAGTGTTGATTATCTGGTAGGACGCACTGATAAAAAAGAGATGAATAAATAAGTAAAATCACTTTTTTAAATATAAAAGGATTCCTGTAACTGTTTATGTTACTGAATCCTTTTATATTTTTTGTATCTTTTATTCTTTTATCATAACAGTATCCACAGAAGGATGGACTTTTGCACCCTCCGCTTTTGTTTTTGTCTTAATATTCACATAAAGACGACCATTATCAAAGGTAAGATAACCCTTTGCTACATTTCCCAGCGAGTCTGTAAACGAGAATCTGGTTGCATTTCCTGCGACGGATTTCTTTACTTTTGCCTTGCAGGTGGCTGTCTTTTTCTTATTTGTCTGCCAATAAGTGAATGTGATCGATTTCTGGCTGAGTTTTTTAATTTTAATCTTAACCCTGCCATTCTCACTGCGCCAGGTTCCCAGATAGTCCTCCGGGTTAAAAACATATGCCCTTTCCAGTACAGGTGTTGGTGTTACCGTAGGAATCGGCGTTGGGGTAGGTGTGGGTGTAGCTGCAGGTGTCGGTGTTACAGTGGGAACTCTTTCCAGTGCCGCGATCGCTTCTGCTTTTCTCTGTTCTCTGTCCACGTTCTTTCTGTGTTGGAGCAGCAGAGTATCTGCCAGCATAAGCAGGATAAACAGGATAATTACAATTATCAGAAGTTTTATAAGTCTTTTTTTCTTTTTATTCCGTTTCTGTTTCCCATTGTTTGTTATCGACAAATCTGCATCTCCTCTTCTGTTTCTTGTTCGTTACTATCCGACGGTCAGACTCCTTATTCTTTTCCATCCCAGCAATAGGTACAGAGTTTACATGGTGAAATTCCAATGGAAGCTTTCAGGTCATCAAGTCTGTGGAATTTCAGTGATGTGAAATTCAGCTCCTTACGGATTTCTTCCAGCATTTCTTTATAATTTGCTGAATTTGGATCTGCATAGTCTGCCAGGACTTTATCACTGACATTCTCTCCCTCACGTTTGGCTATCACACGTCTTGTGATCAGGTCCATCTCTGATTTTGAACGTGAGAAATTCAGATATTTACATCCATAAAGTAAAGGCGGACATGCCGGACGGATATGTACTTCCTTTGCACCATTTCTGTAAAGAAATTCTGTCGTTTCTCTTAACTGTGTTCCACGCACAATAGAATCATCAATCATAAGAAGGCTCTTATCCTTGATCAGACGGTGCACAGGAATCAGTTTCATTCTTGCGATAAGATTTCTCTGGCTCTGCTGTGTAGGCATAAATGATCTTGGCCAGGTTGGTGTATATTTGATAAACGGACGGGCAAAAGGCACACCGGACTGGTTCGCATATCCGATTGCATGGGCAATACCGGAATCCGGAACACCGGCTACAATATCAGGATTTACTTCTCCCCTGTCTCTTTTGGCCAGCATATCACCGCAATGATAACGCATTTCTTCTACATTCACACCCTCGTAGGCAGAAGTAGGATATCCATAATATACCCAGAGGAAAGAACAGATTCGCATCTCTTCCCCTGGTTTCTGCAGGGTTTCCACACCGTCCGGAGTCACTGCAACAATTTCTCCGGGTCCCAGTTCTTTCAGGTCTTCATATCCAAGATTCAGATATGCAAAGCTCTCAAAAGATACACAACAGGCATCTTCTTTCTTTCCCACGATCAGCGGAGTTCTTCCAAGACGGTCACGTGCTGCCAGAATCCCCTTTGGTGTCAGGATCAGCATGGTCATAGAACCTTCTATCGCTTCCTGCGCATAACGGATTCCCTCAATCATGTTGTCTTTCTGATTGATCAGTGCAGCTACCATTTCTGTGGGATTTACGCTTCCTCCACTCATTTCCAGAAAATGAGTGCATCCGTTTTTAAAACAGTTGGCAATCAGTTCATCCATGTTATTGATCTTTCCAACTGTGGTAATTGCAAAGTTGCCAAGATGAGAGCGCACCAGAAGTGGCTGAGGTTCATTATCTGAAATACATCCGATTCCCAGATTTCCCTCCATCTCACCAATGTCACCATCAAATTTCGTCCTGAACGGCGCATTTTCAATGTTATGAATCACGCGGTCAAAACCACGTTTCTTATCATACACTGCCATTCCGCCTCTGCGTGTTCCCAGATGGGAATGATAATCAATTCCGAAGAAAAGGTCCAGAATGCAACTGGACTTTGATGCTACTCCAAAAATTCCACCCATTATCGTATTCTCCTTTTGTTCATCATCTTCAGGCAACTTTTATCATAATCCTCTTCGATAATCCATTTAAAAAGATTACTATAGCCCGTTTCATAACGTTTTCCTTCACTATAACAGTTCTTATCCTGCCAAATTGCTGTAAAAACAGTTATATCACACAACACTCCCATTATATAGAATGAAAATTTAGAAGTAAAGAGTTTTAATCTTATTTCTTTTCCTTGATGATACCTGTTCTGTATGCATCCAGCAGCTGGATCAATTCCTGTATTCTCTCTTTCAGCGCATGACCTGTATCTGTATCACCCACAAGCTGGCGTCTGGACATGTAGCTGACTGCCACGCGGTTCGATACAATATCAGTCTCTCTTGCCACAGCATCTGCTTTGGACGTAAACGGTTCATGAGCAGTAAGATTCAGTCCATAGGAATTATAGATCAGCGTATATCCGGCAATTCCCGTTACTTTCTGATATGGCTTGGAAAAACCACCGTCAATCACGATAACCTTTCCATCACATTTTACAGGGCTCTCTCCTTCGCTCTGATGTACCGGAACATGACCATTGATGATATGCCCCTTTTCCGGATCCAGCCCAAATTCACGAAGCATATTATCTACCACTTCTTCATTCTCCCAGAGGCGGTAATAAGCATTCTTCTTCTCTTCATGTGTAGAAGGATCCTCTATGAAATATCTTTCAAAAGTACTCATCTTGCTCTTGCCAAACAATGGTGAATTCGGAGCAGCCCAGATATACCACATAATATCTCTGCCCTTCTTCTGTTCTTCTTTTCCTACAGAATAGAATGCTCTGCGCACATAGGTTTCCAGTACATCGTACAGTTCTTTTCCCTTGTAGCTTTTTCCATAAATCTGTACTTCCCGGAATGTTCCGTCTTCATTCAGAGGAATGCTTCCATGAAACAGAAGATTTCCGTTATATACTGTATAAAGCCCGCCTTTGTCAAGTAGGAGACGGATGTGGTTTTGCAGTTTTTCACAGTTTCTGAATGCAGAGGACAGTTTGTCCATAACTTCTTTCTCTCCGGCTGTAAGTTCGTATGGATGTTTCCAGTCAATAGTCGGAAAATTATTGTCGCGAAGCGGATATTCCTTTCCGTCAGGCAGTGTGATCGTCCCTTTTTCCGGATTGATCCGATGAAAAAGTGCTCTGTCTTCCATCTGGAATTCTTTATGTCTGCGCACCAGCTTACCTTCTAATTTAAACTGAATCACAGCAATAGCCTTGTGCATTTTTTTGCCCAGTTCTTCCTCAAGAACATTATAATTGGAAGCACCTTTCATGGCAAAAATCTCGCAGGGATCATCCTTATACGCCTCCATCACAAAGGTCGCCAACGGCAGCATATTGATTCCGTATCCATCCTCAAGAATATCCAGATTTCCGTAACGGATGCTGTTTCTTACCACTGTTGCAATACAGGCTTTCTGTCCTGCTGCCGCGCCCATCCAGACAACATCATGGTTTCCCCACTGAATATCCAGGGAGTGATACTGCATCAGACGATCCATAATGAAATGCGGTGCAGGACCTCTGTCATAAATATCACCCAGAATATGTAAATGATCTACGACCAGGCGCTGGATCAGTTCTGCAAGCGCAATGATAAAATTCTCCGCACTGCCAATCTCAATGATCGTATTTACAATAGAATCATAATATGCCTCTTTATCGAGAACTTCCGCTTTCTCTGTGATCAGTTCTTCGATCACATAGGCATAATCTGCAGGAAGAGCTTTTCGTACTTTGGATCTGGTATATTTGGAGGCTGTTGTCTTACAGATTTCAATAAGACGGTAGAGAGTGATCTTATACCAGTTTTCCATATCTTCTTCCGTATCTTTGACAAGATCCATCTTCTCTTTCGGATAATAGATCAGAGTTGCCAGAGAACGCTTATCATTGTTACTTAATGTATGTCCAAACACATCATCAATCTTCTTTCTCACTGCACCGGAACCATTTCTGAGCACATGTGAAAACGCCTGATACTCCCCATGAAGGTCTGACATAAAGTGTTCCGTTCCCTTCGGCAGATTCAGGATTGACTGAAGATTGATAATCTCCGTAGATGCCTTTCCGATTGTAGGATAAATTTCTGCAAGTCTCTGTAAATATCTAAGTTCGTCTTTCTTCATATCCATCTCCTGTTATCATATATTATGATGTCAGGGCATTTTATGTTGCTGTCTGCACCATGCCCTGCAACACACTTTGCGGTCACAGAATTTATGCTCATCCTGTAAAGTCAAATAATGACATCTGGTTCGACTGCGGGATATCTCCGAATAATTTCAGATCATCCATCAGATCAATAACCGTTTTGCTGACCTTTGTTCTGTCGCGGAAGTCGTCTTTTGACAAGAATTTTCCCTGTTTTGCAGCATCAACCACTGCATCTGCCGCCTTATCTCCCAGTCCGTCAATAGTTGCAAGTGACGGCATCAGTTTCCCATCCACGATCTGAAATCTCTGTGCCTTGGCAGTATAAAGATCAATCGGTACAAATTCAAATCCACGTGCGTACATTTCCTGTACAATACGCATATCCTTCAGGGTATCCAGTTCTTTTTTAGATGCTGAATCACCTTTTTTGCGAATTTCTGCCATATAATACTCCAGGCGTTCCTTTCCCATACACATCAGCTCATAGGAGAACGCTGTGGCGCGGATACTAAAATATGCCGCATAGTATGCCAGTGGCTGAAACACCTTATACCACGCAATTCTGTATGCCATCATAACGTATGCTGCTGCGTGGGCCTTCGGGAACATATACTTGATCAGCTTACAGGACCAGATATACCAGTCCGGAACTCCATGCTCTTTCATGGTCTCGATCCACTCGTCACGAAGACCTTTTCCCTTACGGACGCTCTCCATGATCGTAAACGCAAGGCCACTTTCCACTCCTTTTCCGATAAGGTAGATCATAATATCGTCTCGGGTACAGATAGCTGTGGAAATGGTTGCCTTACCCTCCTGGATCAGCACCTGGGCATTACCCAGCCATACATCCGTACCATGAGAAAGCCCTGCAATACGGATCAGGTCAGAGAAGTATTTCGGCTTGGTGTCAATAAGCATCTGCATGGCGAAATCTGTACCAAATTCCGGGATTCCCAGACATCCGAGCTTACATCCGCCAATATCTTCCGGTTCAATTTTCAAAGCCTTTGTACTTGCAAACAATGACATGACATCCCTCTGATCCAGGGGGACATCCCTGGCACTGATTCCCGTTAAATCCTCCAGCATTCGGATCATAGTGGGATCATCGTGTCCAAGTATATCAAGCTTCAGCAGGTTTCCGTCAATAGAATGATAATCAAAATGTGTGGTGATAATGTCACTGTTCACATCATTCGCAGGGTGCTGGACAGGAGTAAATTTCTCAATCTCCTCACCTACAGGAAGTACGATAATGCCTCCCGGATGCTGTCCTGTTGTACGCCGCACGCCTGTACATCCCTGTACGATGCGGTTGATCTCACAGTAACGTTTATGCACACCACGCTCTTCAAAATAATTCTTCACATAACCAAATGCAGTTTTCTCCGCAAGCGTACCGATAGTCCCTGCCTTGAATGTCTGCCCCTTACCAAAAATAACCTCTGTATATCTGTGTGCATTAGCCTGATACTCTCCTGAAAAGTTAAGGTCAATATCCGGTTCCTTATCTCCCTTGAATCCAAGGAATGTCTCAAAAGGAATGTCAAACCCTTCTTTTTTCATCCTGGTTCCACATTTCGGACAAATCTTATCCGGCATATCACATCCCGCCATACCTGCATACTGCTTTACTTCCGGTGAATCAAAATCACTGTATTTGCAGTCCGGATTAGGACAGAGATAATGAGGCGGCAGAGGATTTACCTCTGTGATACCGGACATGGTAGCTGCCAGAGAAGATCCTACAGAACCTCGCGAACCTACCAGGTAACCATCTTCATTTGACTTCCATACAAGCTTCTGTGCAATGATATACATTACGGCATACCCATTGGAAATGATTGAATTCAGTTCCCTGTCAAGCCTGCTTTCCACAATCTCCGGCAATGGATCTCCATACATTTCATGCGCTTTTGTAAAACAGATATTCTTCAGATCCTGCGTCGGAATTCTCAATGACCGGCGGGAATTTGTCCGGATGAATAGGTGATATCTTCTCAATCATATCTGCGATCTTATTTGTATTTGTAATGACAACTTCTTCTGCTTTCTCGCTTCCCAGATAGGCAAATTCTTCCAGCATTTCCTCTGTGGTACGTAAATACAGCGGTGCCTGCTCATCTGCATCTGAGAATCCGTTTCCGGCCATAATGATTCTTCTGTAAATCTCATCCTGTGGATCCATGAAATGCACATCACAGGTTGCAACTACCGGTTTCTTAAACTGCTCTCCAAGCTTAACGATCTTCCTGTTTATCTCCTTCAGGTCTTCTTCGGAACTGATCATATCATGCTTATCATCTGCTATCATAAATCTGTTATTTCCAACAGGCTGGATCTCCAGATAATCATAGAAATTTACCAGTCTGGCTATCTCAGTATCCGGTGCATTTCTCAGAATTGCCTGATACAGTTCCCCTGCTTCACAGGCACTTCCCACCAGAAGTCCGTCTCTGTACTGCTCCAGCACACTTTTGGGAACACGTGGACGTCTGTGATAATACTTCAGGTGCGACTGACTCACTAATTTATACAGATTAATGCGCCCTGTCTCATTTCTGGCAAAAATGATCACATGGTAGGTCGGCAGTTTCCTGATAGTATTTACAGAAACAGCTCCCTGCTCATTCAGCATATCCACATCCCGGATATCACGCTCTTCCAGCATCTTTACAAACTTCACAAAAATCTCTGCAGTACATGCGGCATCATCTACTGCCCGGTGATGATTTTCCAGTGAAACCCCAATTGCTTTTGCTACCGTATCCAGCTTAAATCTGTTCAATGCAGGAAGCAGGAAACGGGCCATACCGACCGTATCTACATAAGTAAAATCATGTGCGATTCCCAGTCTGTCACAGTTTTTCATAATAAATCCCATATCAAAGTCCGCATTGTGTGCAACCATAACCGCATCCTTGCTGAATTCAAGGAATTTCGGAAGCACTTCTTCGATAGTCGGGGCATCCATGACCATACTGTCATTGATACTGGTCAGCTGTTCAATGCGAAAAGGAATCGGTACCTTTGGATTTACAAATGTGGAAAAACGGTCCGTAATCTCACCATTTTCTACCAGTACGGCGCCAATCTCTATGATCTGACAGGTCAGCGAAGAAAAACCTGTTGTCTCAATATCAAAGACCACAAATCTACCGTTCAGCTTCTGACCTTTTCCATTGGTCACCATACCTTTTAAATCATCTACCAGATAGCCTTCCATTCCATAAAGAACCTTAAAATCAGAATCCTTCGGCACACATCCGCCCCAGGCATCGAAACAGTGATTTGCCTCCGGAAACGCCTGTACAACCCCATGGTCTGTAATGGCAATGGCAGGATGTCCCCACTCATAAGCACGTTTCACCAGAGATTTGGCATCCGTAACCCCATCCATATCGCTCATCTTTGTATGACAGTGAAGCTCTACTCTTTTCTGTGGGCTGGTATCTACTCTGGCAGTTGTAAAATTGGCAATTTTCTTAATCCCGGCTATGGATGCAATAGTCAGTTCACTGTCAAAACGGTCTACTGTTGTCACACCGCGAAACTTCAGAAAAGCCCCCTTCTTTACATGTTCTGTCACTTCCGGCACCTGTTCATTGCGCAAAAACATCTTCACAACAATACTGTCCGTAAAGTCTGTGATCGGGAAGATAAGAATTGTTTTTTCATTACGGATTTCTCTGGCTTCAACCTCCATAACCTGTCCGCGGACGATCACCTCACCCATCTCACCGGTAATCGTCTCAAGTGCAACAGGCTCTCCTTCGAAATCTCTTCCATAGATAACATCCGGATTGCTGTCCCTTCTGAATCCACCCCGGAAATCTCCCTTCCTGTTGTCTTTGCGGTCTGCAAATGCAGCTTTTTTGTCCTTCTTTTCCTGCTGTCCCTTATCAGTCTTTTTCTCTGCTTTCTTCTCTGCTGTTCCTGCTTCTTCAGACTGAGCCGGCTCTTCATTCTTACTGTTTAATTTCGCATGACGGATTACATTTTCCACTTCCTGAGCGATCTGCACTGCTGCATTCTTACGGTACTTACTTTCCTGCGTCTCCCTGAACTCAAGTTCCACCTTTAAGTCCATTCCGCATCTTTCGCAGAAAACCTTCTGCAGATATTCGATCAGGATCCCGCTCTTTTCTCTGGCTATTACAGAATCAGGAAGGATCATATGAAGATCATTTTCTCCGGGAAAAGAAATCTGCGCCTGTCTGAACATATTGTATTCCAGCATATTGTAGCTGCGCAGTTCCAGTTCCATGCTGGATCTGTAAGTTTCCAGAAAGTTCTGAGGATTGTACTGACCGGAAAGGCGGAATTTCTCAATAACTGTAACTGTTACATTCAGTCCTGCAAAAATCTGTCTCTCTATCTGTTCTTCCAGTTCAAAGATATGCTTCTTATGAATCCAGCGTTCACTTTTTATATACACCCATATATGAGTTCTGGAAGGATTGCAGGACACTCTGGTCACAAAAACCATGTCCAGCAGTTCTTCCAGTTCTTTCTTCACTTTTAAGCTGGGAAATACGTCAAAAAAGTCTTTTTCCAAAATAAAATCTCCTCGTTGATCTGACAGGAAGTCTTCGTTCCAAATGTTACTTCCAGTTCAGAAGTTCTTCCCGCAACGTATCCAAAAGCTGATCTTCCGGAACTTTCTTTATGATCTCACCATGTTTGATCAGAAGTCCCACACCAACTCCGCCTGCAATTCCGATATCTGCCTCTTTTGCTTCTCCGGGTCCGTTTACCACACAGCCCATAACTGCTACTTTAATATCATGCGGGATATCCTGCACCATGGTTTCTACCTTATTTGCAAGACCGATCAGATCGATCTGTGTGCGTCCACAGGTTGGACATGACACAACCTCTATGCCACCTTTGCGAAGCCCCAGAGTTTTCAGGATACGTTTTGCGGATTTAATCTCTTCTAAAGGTGCTCCTGTAAGAGAGACACGAATGGTGTCACCGATTCCCTGATTCAGGATAATCCCCAGTCCGATAGCAGATTTAATGTTTCCGGAATAAAGAGTTCCGGCTTCTGTGATTCCTACATGAAGTGGATAATTCGTCTTCTCCGCGATCAGTTCATGAGCCTTTGCACACATAAGGACATCCGAAGATTTGATGCTGATCACCAGATTGTCATATCCCAGGTCTTCGATAATATGAACTTTATCCAACGCACTCTCCACCAGTCCCTCTGCAGTGACTCCATGATATTTCTCCACAAGTTCTTTCTCAAGAGAACCGCTGTTTACACCAACACGAATGGGTATTCCTCGCTCCTTTGCCACATCAACCACTGCTTTGATTCGCTCTGTACTGCCGATATTTCCGGGATTGATCCGGATCTTATCTGCACCGTTTTCCATGGCTGCAATAGCAAGACGATAATCAAAATGGATATCTGCCACAAGTGGTATATGAATCTGTTTTTTGATTTCCTTCAGTGCTTTTGCAGCTTCCATAGTCGGTACTGCACAACGGATAATATCACAGCCAGCCTGCTCCAGTGCCAGGATCTGAGCTACTGTCTGTTCTACATCTTCAGTTTTTGTATTTGTCATGGACTGGATTAAAATCGGGTTGCCGCCGCCAATCTTTCTGTCTCCGATCTGAATCACTTTTGTATGATCTCTGTACATAATTTTCCTCTTCTCTCATTTATAGCAATTCCATAAATTACTGCTGAACAGTTATCTGATTTCCAGAAGTTTTCTCTTCAGTTCTTCTTCCATGCGATGCATTTCCATCTCTGCTGCCTGTCTCTTCTGACGGCCTTCCATCTGGATCCGCATCACATCATCCAGAGTCTGGATCAAATCTGCATTTGTCTTCTGGAGTGTTTCAAGGTCAACTATTCCACGCTCTGATTCCTTCGCTGTCTCAACCGTTGCCATATGAAGTGTCTCTGCATTCTTTCTGAGAAGTTCATTGGTAATATCTGTTACCTGTCTCTGTGCCTGTGCCGCTTCTGCAGAGTGAGCAATTCCCAGAGCAAGCACCATCTGACTTTTCCATAATGGAATTGTGTTTACGATCGTTGTCTGTATTTTCTCAACCATTACCGTATCATTATTCTGGATCAGCCGGATCTGAGGCGCTGTCTGCATGGCAATCGTACGGGTAAGTTCCAGATCATGCAGTTTCTTTTCAAATCTGCTACATTTCTCATCCAGGTCTCTGGCTGCCTGCGCGTCTTCGGGAAGCCCGCTCAGAGCTGCCTTATTTTTCATTTCTGCAAGCTTTCCGTTTCTGGTTTCTTCCAGTTTCTTTTTTCCGGCAAGGATATACATGGTAAGTTCTTTAAAATAATTCAGGTTCTGTTCATACATCTTGTCCAGCATAGCAGAATCTTTCATAAGGCGCACCTGATGTTGCTGAAGAGAATCTGTGATCTTCTCCACATTGGCTTGTGCTTTGTCATATTTGTTTTTCAGATTTTCAATCTTAGAAGTCTGCTTTCTGAAAAATCCAAAGAATTTTCCCTCCTCCTGTACATCGAAATCTTTCAGTTCTCCCACAACATTACTGATCAGTTCTCCAATCTCACCCAGATCCTGTGTCTTTACATTCTCAAGAGCTGTATCAGAAAAGTCCGCCATTTTTTTCTGGGTTCCTGCACCATACTGAAGAATCTGATTAGTATTCTCAATATCAATCTTTGCAGCAAAATCATTTACCATTTTCTGTTCTTCCGGTGTCAGTACAGGCACTTCTTCCTTCTGTAGCTGCTTTTTGGGGAGCACTTCTTCTTTCTTTTCAAGCTCTCCAAGATCCGGCTCCAGTGTTAATGATGGTGTTTCCATTTCAAAATCTTTAAATTCATTTCCCATGTCCTCTGCCGCTCCTTTTTATCCTTTTTTATTTTCAATTCTTTTTCATTTTTGCAAAGTCATCATCTGTCAGACCTTCCTGTGCAAGCAGCGTATGAAGCACTGAAATATCACTTGAAACATCCCACGCAGTATCCTGAAAGACAGAATCCAGAAGTTTTTCAAATGCCTGATTCAGTGTATCCAGTGTATCCTCTATCTCCTTTTTGGATGCCTGGATATTCTCTCCCTGCACAGGCTGCTGATCCATTTCTTCATATGCATCCAGCAGCTTTACTGTCATGGGCAGATAATAATTCATCAGTTTCTTCAGATCCGGAATAATCTCCGGATGCTTCTGCGCCTGTTCAAAAATCTTCTCCACAATCAGTTCCATTCTGGATATTTTTGCAGAAATCTCCTCTCCAGGAATCGCATCGTTGCTCCTGTGGATCTTATCCAGAAATTCATTTCCTTTATCCAGCACCTCCTGCACTTCAGGCGGTGTGTTCTTTCTGTTTCTCTCCTGTTCAGCCTGATGTTTTTCTTCTTCCTGTTTCTTCTGCTCAAGTGCCTTCTGCGTCTGCGTATATTGCAGATAAGTCTCATTACTGGTGATCAGACAGGTTTCCTGTTCATCAATATGTCCCTGACGGAACCATCTGTCATCAATCATCTTTTTAATATCTTTTTTAACGAATTTCACCGGCTTATTTACTGCTGCTGACAATTGTTCAAAATTACAGTATGTGTGATTTCCCAGTGTGTCAATATACTTTTGAAAACGTTCCAGTTTACCCAGTTTTTTAATGCCGCCTGCGAGAAGTCCCACTCCTGTCAAAGCTCCGACTGCCATAAAACAGGTTCCACCGGTCACAAGGGAACTCATATGCCCCACCGCTCCAAAGATGCTAAGGACCAGAGTTCCCAGTCCCATTCCACTGGCAAGGATTCCACCTGAAACAGCAATCATCATACCTTTCATTCTTCCCCCGGTGTTCCTTTCATAAAGAGTCAGCATCTTCTCTTTTGCTTTCTCCTTCTCAATTCTCTGACGTTCCTGCTCCTGTTCACGTTCCCGCCTGCGCTTTTCTTCAAATTCTTTTGTTTTATTGCGGTATACCCCGGAATCACCGGACTGACTGTTTCCGGTTCCAAATACATTATTCAGACCATTTTTGATTGCCTCGCTTCCGGAATCTACAGCAGAATTTACTGCGCTGTTAACAGTCTGTCCCACCGTCTGCTTAATATCCTCGGTCATCTGGCGGTAATCTTTAGTAGAAACTGCTGTGTCTATGATCTTTTTTATTTTGTCTCCAAGTTCTCCTAATTCATCAAAATTCTCGCTCATATTTTCCTCCATTTTCTATTCCATATTATAGCGAAATCCTCTATAAAAAACAAGACTGGCGGATTTTTTGTTACTGTATGTGAACAGTAACACGATTTTTCAATTTTTCATTAAAATTGAAAATTTCCCATTGAACTTAGCAGACAAAAGTTTTACAATGGTAAAGAGATAAACAGTAATCACACTTGTAAATACTGTAAATATGTGTGAACGGAGGAAAGATTCATTATGGAAAAAAAGAATATCGACTGGAGCAGCTTAGGCTTCGGTTACGTACAGACCGATTATCGTTATGTATCTAAATTCAAAGACGGCGCATGGGATGCCGGAGAACTGACAACAGATCCTAATGTAACACTGAACGAATGTGCAGGTGTTTTCCAGTATGCGCAGACAGTTTTCGAAGGAATGAAGGCTTACACTACAGAAGACGGACATATCGTTACTTTCCGTCCTGACTTAAATGCAGAACGTATGGCAAACTCAGCAAAGAGACTTGAGATGCCTGTATTCCCGGAAGACCGTTTTGTTGATGCAATTGTTCAGACTGTAAAAGCTAACGCAGCATATGTTCCGCCATACGGTTCAGGCGCAACTTTATATGTTCGTCCATATATGATGGGTACTAACCCGGTTATCGGTGTAAAACCTGCTGATGAGTATATGTTCCGTGTATTCACTACACCTGTAGGACCATACTTCAAAGGCGGTGCTAAACCGATCACAATCCGCGTCAGTGATTTCGACCGCGCTGCACCTCATGGAACAGGCCATATCAAAGCAGGTCTTAACTATGCAATGAGCTTACATGCAATCGTAGATGCTCACAAGAACGGATTCGATGAGAACATGTATCTTGATGCAGCTACACGTACCAAGGTAGAAGAAACAGGCGGTGCTAACTTCATCTTCGTTACAAAAGACGGCAAAGTTGTCACACCGAAGTCCAACAGTATCCTTCCTTCTATCACACGTCGTTCCTTAATCTATGTTGCCAAGGAATACCTGGGATTAGAAGCTGAGGAAAGAGAAATATACTTCGATGAAGTGAAAGATTTCGCTGAATGTGGTCTCTGCGGTACTGCTGCAGTTATCTCTCCTGTCGGAAAGATTGTTGACCATGGTAAAGAAATCTGTTTCCCAAGCGGAATGGAGAAAATGGGTCCGGTTATCCAGAAACTCTATGACACATTAACAGGTATCCAGATGGGACGTATCCAGGCTCCGGAAGGATGGCTGAAAGTTATTGAATAAATAACAGCTGACTGCAGACAGTTAACGATTTTCAATATCAGAAGAATTGTTGCTGTTCATATACCACTATACAAAAATATCCCTCAGAATCAGTTTAAACACATTCTGAGGGATATTTTTTCTTTTACATCACTGATTTTTCCGGCTCTGCTTTGTTCCTTCTATTTCTTTCTCTCATACTTCACAAACTGATACTCCAGATCAAAGTATGTCTGCTCATCGCTCTCTCCCGTAATTTCCCATTCATCATCTTCGTCCAGATTTGGGAAATGGCTGTCTGCTTCATATGCAAAGTCAATCTTTGTCACATGAGCTACATCACAGTACGGAAGCATCTGCGCATAAATGCTGTCACCGCCTATGCAGTAAACATCTTCTGCCGGATATTTCTTGATTTCTTCCAGCGCTTCTTCAATGCTGTGCACTATGATCGCACCCTTTACCTCATATTCTTTATTGGATGTGATCACAATATTGATCCTGTTTTTAAGCGGAAGTCCGTTTGGAAAACTTTCCAGAGTTTTTCTTCCCATCACTACTACTTTTCCACTTGTTTCCTCACGAAACATCTTCATATCTGCCGGAATACTTACCAGAAGCTGGTTGTTCTTGCCGATTCCCCAGTTTTTATCTGCTGCTACGATAACATTCATTTGAATTTTCCTCTCTTGATTTTATATTGTCAATTTAAGTCAGGCGAATAAAATCATCCGCATTCGCTACTTGCTCATAACCAGATAATTGCTCCACAGTTTGGTTAAACGGCAATCGGAATATTCTTAATCTGCGGCCATGTCTCATAATTCTCCACGATCAGGTCATCTGTTGTAAACTGATAGAAATCCTTCACTTCCGGATTCAGTTTCACAACAGGTGCAGGATATGGTTTTCTCTGGATCAGTTCCTTTATCAGCGGAATATGACGGTCATAGATATGGCAGTCTGCCACTACATGAAGCAGTTCCCCTGCTTCCATATCACATACCTGAGCCATCATCATAAGCAGAAGTGCATACTGACATACATTCCAGTTATTCGCTGCAAGGATATCCTGTGAACGCTGATTGAGGATTGCATTCAGAGTCAGCTTATCGTTCCCCGGTGTCTGTGTCACATTAAATGTCATGGAATATGCACAGGGATACAGATTCATCTCATGGAGATCCTGATGCACATAAATATTGGTCATAATTCTTCGGCTGAACGGATTATTTTTCAGATCATAGATCACTCTGTCTACCTGATCCATCATTCCTTCTTTGTACTGATGTTTCACACCAAGCTGATACCCATATGCCTTACCGATAGAACCACTCTCATCTGCCCAGCTGTCCCAGATATGGCTGTGAAGATCATGGATATTGTTGGATTTCTTCTGCCAGATCCAGAGGATCTCATCCATGGCACTCTTTAACGCTGTACGTCTGAGTGTCATAGCCGGAAATTCCTTTCTCAGATCATATCTGTTTACCACTCCGAATTTCTTGATCGTATATGCCGGAGTTCCATCCTCCCACACAGGGCGGACTTTTTCTCCTTCCGTACTTGTCCCGTTTTCCAGGATATCCTGACACATTTTTATAAATACATCATCTGCGTAACTCATTTTTCTTTACACTCCTGTTTTTCTGTTTTTTATATTGTTTCAGGTCTTACTTTAATCCCCTTTCTGCTCATGCAGCAGCCACAGTTTCTTCTCCAGACACCGAAATTCCACTCTCGTCACATCTGCACAGTACTCTCCGTCTGCATGGAGCACCATTGGCTTATCCAGAATCAGGCGAAATCCTTTTTCATTTCTGATAGTAAAACCATTAATATGCTCCTGCTTTGCAGCAACCAGAAACGGAAGCAGGAAAAAAGTCTGCCATTTGGCGATTCCGGATGCACTGCCAAGCGAGAGCAGACCGTCCTGCACCGATGCATGAGGTGCCATAGGAACCCCTCCGCCTTCTGCCGGCAGATTCATAGCTGCCGCAAAGATCATCTTCGGAAGAATATAGCCTCCATGTTCTGTCACCACCTTTGCATTGGCTGTCTCCATGGTAAAAAGAGACTGCACCGTCAATGCAAGATATGTAAGCTTACCCAGATGGAAACGGTTTAAAACCTGTTTCAGTCTGGAATGAAGTGCTTTTTTACACACAAGTGCATCCAGTCCCAGGCCGGAACTGATTCCAAAAATCCGCGGCTTCTCACAGCCTTCCCAGCTTACCTGCCCCAGATCTATCCTGTAAAGTGCTTCACCTCTCTGATCCTTTCTGATACAGGCACAGATTTCCCTCAGGCTCTCCTTCGGTGTTTTCGGCAGTTTCAGATTTCTGCCAAAATCATTCCCTGAACCAGTGGGTATCACGCCAAAACGTACCTTATCAAAGTCAGTAATACCATTCAGGACTTCATTGATCGTACCGTCTCCCCCAACCACCAGCAGATAGACAGGCTCTTCACCCTTCACCCGGGAAATCTGCTCAGCCAGTTTCGCGGCATGCCCTTCATATCTGGTCATATGGGCTTCATATTTTATTTTGTATCCCCGAAGCAGACACTGTGTCTCATTCCATACCCTGTGCGCCCGCCCTGTACCCGCTCCATTATTTACAATAATCTGTATCCTTCTCATTCTTCCTCACTTATACATTATATTTATTTTCTGCCGTTTCTTCTATCTCATTATAAATGCCAATACCTATACTATACAATATTTACCCATCACATACAAGACTTCGAAACTGCGAAATCGTTACTGTTCACTCCATTCACAGTAACGTAGCCAAAATTCATTCCAGATTGCCTGCGGCAATGGAATTTGGGCTTGTATGTCTCGGGATTTTGGCATATTCATGCCAAAACACCTCGCGGGACAGTGGTGTGTGAACAGTAACCTCCGTTCTCAGCAATACGCTTCACGATATGTCTTACAGGATTGGCAATCGGATATTCGCAATTGAAGCATGGGATTTACTTACATCAATTCTATATTTTGTCAAAAAGTCAAAATAATACATAAATCCGTCAAAATATCGAAAGCATTTTTTCCATAAAGTATTTATTATATATTTATACAATACAACTATACACAAATTCTAAAGTAATTCCATAAAATAATGCAATCAAGACAGTTCAGCAGAGTGTGAAGGACAAGGAAGATACCTGCAGGCGTGCTGATGCACGGCAAAGATATCTGACGCAGGACTTCACACTATGATGGGCTGGATTGTTTGCAGTAATTTATGAAATTGCTATAAATTATCAGGGGCAAAAGATATTTACAGCAATCCTCGTAAATAATGCGTATTGAGAGGATTGTTATAGTCAGCTCACATAATTCTCACTCAAATCAAACGTACTAAAATATAATATTATCAGGAGGTCTTTACAATGGAAAAAAGATGGTGGAAAGAAAGCGTCGTATATCAGATCTATCCTCGCAGCTTCTGCGACAGCAACGGAGACGGAATCGGTGATCTTAACGGTATCACCGGCAAACTTGACTATTTAAAAGAGCTTGGAATTGACGTAATCTGGCTCTCTCCGGTTTACAAATCACCAAATGATGACAACGGATATGATATCAGTGATTATCAGGCGATCATGGACGAATTCGGAACCATGGAAGACTTCGACCGTATGCTTGCCACAGCTCACGAAAAAGGCATCAAAATCATGATGGACCTGGTTGTAAACCATACCTCTGATGAACACAAATGGTTCATCGAGAGCCGCAAATCCACAGACAATCCTTACAGAGATTACTACATCTGGCGTCCTGCAAAAGAAGACGGAAGCCTTCCGAACAACTGGGGTTCCTGCTTCTCCGGTCCTGCATGGGAATACGACAAGACAACAGATATGTATTTCCTGCACCTGTTCTCCAAAAAACAGCCTGATCTGAACTGGGACAATCCTGCTGTACGTCAGGATGTTTTCGATATGATGAACTGGTGGCTGAAAAAGGGCGTTGACGGATTCCGTATGGATGTTATCAGCCTTATCTCCAAAGAGCCGGGGCTTCCTGACAAAGAACCTGGAATTAACGGCTATGCAACCTTCAATGTATCCGCAAACGGTCCTCATGTACATGAATACCTTCAGGAAATGCGTCAGAAAGCACTGAATAATGCTGACACGATCACTGTAGGCGAATGCTCAGGTGTTACTCTGGAAGAGGCAAAGAAATATGCAAGAAGCGATGAAAAAGAGCTGAACATGGTATTCCAGTTTGAGCATATGGATGTTGACAGTGATGAAAAAGCCGGCAAATGGACAACCAGAAAGATGGATCTGCGCAACCTGAAAAAAATCCTTACACGCTGGCAGAAAGGTCTTCAGGATATTGCATGGAACAGTCTCTACTGGGAAAATCATGACCAGCCAAGAAGCGTTTCCCGTTTCGGCAATGACAGTGACGAATACAGAGAAATCTCTGCAAAAATGCTTGCAACATGTATCCATATGATGCAGGGTACACCTTATGTATATCAGGGTGAGGAACTGGGTATGACAAACTGCCCGTTTAACACTCTTGACAACTTCCGCGACCTTGAAAGTATCAATGCTTTCCACGAATTAACCGAACAGGGTAAGATGACCGAAGAGGACATGATGGCAGCAATCGGTTATAAGGGACGTGACAATGCAAGAACCCCTATGCAGTGGGACGACAGTGCTTACGCAGGTTTCTCCACAGCTAACCCCTGGATTATGGTAAACCCGAACTACACTAAGATCAATGCCAAAGATCAGATTAACCGCGAAGATTCCGTATTCAAATATTATCAGAAACTGATCAAGCTCCGCCATGAAAGTGAACTGATCGTATACGGTACCTATGATCTGATCCTTGATGATGACAAGGATATCTACGCTTATATCCGTACACTTGGCGATAAAAAACTGATCGTATACTGCAATTTCAGCGAGAATACACGTGAAGTAGAGCTTCCTGAAGAATTTACAAACGGAAAAGTTCTTATCTCCAATTACATTGATGCAAAAGTAAACCATAAAATCACTCTCAGACCTTACGAAGCAATCGTAATCCAGAAATAATATTCCGTGTAGGGCTGTTGTCAGATATTTTTTGACGGCAGCCTTATATTTTGCATTTTTTAATTATTATCGCTCTCTCCCAAATGACTTATGAGCAACAGTTACAATTTTCTTTTATTTTATTCAAACTTTTTTGTGCAACACTTGCATTTTCATGTCCCAATGTGATAATATATTTATATATTTTTGTATTGAGGTGAATCTCACATGATAACAATTAAAGAAATGGCAGAGATGCTTGGAATCAGTACCACCACAGTATCAAATGTCATTAATGGAAAAACCAGCGAAGTTTCTCAGAAAACTGCTGAGAAAGTTCAGAAACTTCTGGACGAATATGATTACGTCCCAAATATGAATGCAAAAAATCTCGCACAGAACCATTCCAGACTCATCGGAATTGTATTAAAAAGGCGAAAGGATAAATACGAGAATATCTTCACAGATCCATTTCACGGCGAACTGCTGGGAGCTCTGGAATCTGCTATTCGTGAGCAGGGGTATTATATGATGATTTATATTTCTGAAGATATTGAAGAAATTGTGCGCAATATAGTAGGCTGGAACACTGAAGGACTGATTCTCATCGGTATGCTCCACGACGATTATCTCAAAATCAGAAGTAAGTACAAAAAACCTGCTGTCCTTATCGACAGTTACACTCCAAAGAATATTGCCAGATACGTTAATATCGGTCTTGACGATGAAGAGGGCGGATACCTGATGACAAAGTATCTTCTTGACTGCGGTCACAGAAAAATCGCATTTCTTGCCGACAATATGGAAGGTGTAGACTATATCCGATACACCGGGCATCAGCGGGCACTTCAGGAATACGGACTGGATATTGATCTGGATAATCTGATTGTGATCCGCCCTTCCAAATATGAACGCCAGGGAAGTATGGAGGAGATTTATGCAGTCGCACACAAGTTCACTGCCTTTATGTGTTGTTCCGATTATTACGCAGTTACCCTGATGAAATATCTCAAAGCCAAAGGGATCCGCTTTCCGGAAGATCTCTCCATCACCGGATTTGACGACAATCTGTATGCGCAGCTTGCTTGTCCTTCACTTACCACTATTCACCAGGATATCTTTACGCGCGGAACCATTGCCGCAGAATATCTGTTCAAAATGATCGATGGCTGGAATCCAAAAACAACGAACCTTTCTCTTCCGGTCAGACTTGTAGTACGTGACAGCGTAAAGCTTCTGAATCCCCCTGAAGATGATTCCTCCGATGACGGTTCAGCTTTATAAGGCACTCAGGGATATCTGTCGCGGGATTTCACGCTCCGATGAGCCGGGAGCAATATGCATTATTTACGAGGATTGCTATGAGAAGATTGCTATAATTCATAGATACAAAAAGAACGAAAATCCAGGTACATATCATACCTGGATTTCCGTTCTTTTTTCTTCTGCTACATCTCAATAACAAGGAACTGATAACCCTGCAGTTCAATCTTATTTCCATCCATAGCTACATTGTCATAGTTATTGATCAGAACCTTCCTGCACTCTCCTGCAAGTTCAATGGTCTGTGGCTCTTTCTGGTAATTACCAACTACAAGAAGAGTCTTATCCCCTTTACGATAGTATGCCATCAGATTATGTACATCTTCCCATACAGGTTCCAGTTCTCCGTAAACAACAGTCTCTTTGTATTCCGGATTCTTACGCAGTGCGATAAGTTTCTTATAGAAACTTCTCACAGATTCCGGATCATTCATCTGGCTCTCTGCATTGATCTTTGTATAATTCGCATTGACCTTCAGCCATGGTTTACCTGTCGTAAATCCTGCATTCTCACCATCTGTCCACTGCATCGGTGTTCTGGCATTATCGCGGCTGAATCTGGAAACAGCTTTCAGTGCTTCCTCAGGTGTACATCCTGCTTCCAAAGCTACCTTATACTCATCCAGACTGGAAATATCATCTACCTGATCAATAGATTCAAACTTCACATTCTCCATACCAAGTTCCTGTCCCTGATAGATAAAAGGAAGTCCGCGAAGCATAAAGTTCAGACCGCCAAGCATCTTCTTACTTGCGTCACAGCAGTCACCTTCCGGGATATATCTGCTGACACCACGAGGCTCATCATGATTTTCAATAATATTGGAAACAAATCCGATATCACCAATTTTTCTCTGTGTTGTAAAGCAACATTTCTTGTAGGCATCCGGAGTAATCTGTTTGCAGTCATACCATCCCTTGTCAGATGCCCCCCAGATAGTCTCTTCGAAGTCAAACATACTGGAGAAATATCCATTATCGCCGATGAAATCCGGAATCTCTTCATCCTTCTCATCGAAAACTTCACCGACAGAGAATGCATCGTATTTCTTAAATGTACGGTCTCTCATCTCGCCAAGGAAGTCGCCGATTCCCTTCGCTTCTTTCAGCATCTTCCTGATACTGCAAAGACCGTCTTCACGATCCGGCTCATAGTCATGCATCGGAAGTGCTTTCTTGATATTGATAATCGCATCAATACGGAATCCACCAAGACCTTTATCCAGCCACCAGTTGATATTCTTATAAACTTCTTCCCTTACTTCCGGGTTCTCCCAGTTCAGATCGGGCTGTTTCTTATGGAAAACATGCAGATACTGTTTATTTGTTCCTGGAAGATCTTCCCATACAGGTCCGCCGAAATAAGAACGCCAGTTAGTTGGAAGTTCTCCTTCTTTCTTGTCACGCAGATAGAAGAAATTACCATATTTACCATCCGGATCCTCACATGCTTTTTTAAACCATTCATGTTCATCAGAACAATGGTTTACAACAAGATCCATCAGAATGTACATATCTCTCTTCTTAGCCTCAGCAATCAGTTCATCCATATCTGCCATGGTTCCGAAGCGAGGATCAATATCATAATAATCTGAAATATCATATCCCTGATCAGCTAACGGAGAGCGGTAGCAGGGGGAAAGCCAGATAATATCAACTCCCAGATCTTTCAGATAGTCAAGCTTCTCAATAACACCTCTCAGATCTCCAATTCCATCTCCATTGGTATCATAAAAACTCTTCGGGTAAATCTGATAAGCAACCTTTTCATTCCACCATTTCTTTACCATTGTAAAAATCCTCCTGTGTTTTTTATTAACCGGCGCTATTGTCTGCTTTGTCCCCGGTATTATACCTCTTACCTTTAGCGCCTAAGGTCTCTTTTTCATTTACGGCAATTATATCAGAATCCAAGGCTTCTGTCTTATCTTTTTTTGATAAAAAAATACAAAATTTTGACTTTTTTATATTACCGATATTCTTATTTACTGTGTTTCTTTTAATGAATGTCTGCGGTACTGCAACGGCGTTGTTGACGTATATTTTCTGAACTCTCTCAGAAAATTTCCCAGATTATTATATCCACATTCCAGACAGATTTCCGTAACTGTAAGATCAGACTCCTTCAGATAATGAATGGCCCTTTTTATCCTGTACTCATTCACATATTCCATAGGCGAACGCCCGATCACCTTCTTGAAAAATCTGCAGAAATACTGCTCATTCATCCCGATCAGTCCTGCAAGGTCACGTATATAGATTTTCTCTTTGTAATTCTCCTGTATGTAAGTCAGTGTTGTCTTGATCGTCTCAATTCTGTGGTCATGATTCTTCTCCGTTACCTCAAACAGATTATTCGCAGACAGAACTGCCAGAATCCGAAGCAGCGCTGATTTGATAAACAACTGTCGGGTGATATCATCCGTAACCGCCTCGCCGTCATAATAATTCTCCCGAAAAGAATCTCCTCCAAATACATTACGGATTTCTTCATAAGATTTTCTTACCGGTTCAAATGCCGGTTCATTCTTTCGCAGACATCTCGGAAACTGGATACTGCCATTTTGTACCGGCTGGATCAGATTCGTCTGAATCTGATCCAAAGCATATGCAGAGCTTAGCATATCCATATGAAAAACCACCGCATTTTCCACACAGCCGCCGTTTTTTTCAACAGAAATACTGTGAAGTTCCCCGGGATTAATAAAATAAAAACATTCCTCTGAAATGTTGAAACGTTCCATATTTACTTCCAGACAGAACTCTCCACCCGAAAAATAAAGCAGTTCTACTTCTTCATGCCAGTGGTGTTTCACCATATTCCCTTTTATCCTTGTTCCTGTCTGGTAAAATGCACAGGGAAAGTCCTGCGTACCATGGACACGTATTTCCTTTAAAGTTGATGGTTGTTGATTCTGCATGAAGCTGCCTCCTGTTGTCATTGTTATTGTTATTATAAATCCGGCATCAAAAATCCGCAACTAAAAAGGACATCCGAAGATGCCTTTTTAATAGTAAGTATTTATACAATTTTGTGCCTGCTCAAAGAAACTGTCCTCTTCACATTGCCCAAGAACATATCCCTGAAACAGTTTTCCCATATCTGAGACAGCACCCATGGAATTTTCACATAACGGACGTGCATTCAATGTATATTCCCGGAGATATTTCCGTATCATATCTATTCCTTCCAGATCAATATCCTCATTTTCGATCACATCCACTCTGGCAGGATAACTTTTCATTATTTTTGCATATTCAGTACTGCCTTCATAACCGGCTGCATACTGAAGAAATCTGACAGCTGCATCTTTATTTTCTGAAGCATTGTTCAAAACATACTGCCAGGTTGCAATATTAGTGGCTTTTTTCTTATGAAGCACGGGAAGCGGTGCCATATGTATTTTATTTTTCCCATATACATCAGCATCAAGAAATGTACCCAGAGCACTCGTATACATAAAAACACATCCATATTTTCCCCTGATAAATTTCTCTTCCATCTGCTCATACTGATCTACAAACTGTGCAGGCGATGTATTTTTCTCATCCAGCATACTTTTCATATATCTGGCTGCATCTTTGGTTTTCGGATCAGTCCAGTCGAAATAATCGCCACCCCAGAAATTCACAAATTGCGAAAGACTGTTATAAACATGTGTATTTTCCCATGCATCTCCATAAGCGTACTGATCCGGATTTTTCAAACTCTTCTGCAGAATATCAAAATCACCGGTATTCTTTATCTCATCGAGTCCTGCCTGTTTCAGCAACTCCTGATTTACCCAGAACATCATAATATCCATCTGAAAAGGGACAGAATATATATGTCCATTCTCTTCACAAATGCTTTCCAGATACTTCTGCGGAAAGCTGTCTCTTACTTCTTCTGTCATAACGTTTTTTTCCAGTGGTTCCAGATATCCCTTATGCTTAAACTCAGAAATCATCTCATCATTCACGGAAATCAAATCAATATTTTTGTCCCCCGAAGCCAGGATCGTGGATATTTTTGCCTGCCGATTATCCGCATTGGACGGACATTTTTCCACAGTGATTTCCATATCAAGTTTTTTTTCTGTTTCCTCGATAAAATCCTGAAATCTTTTATTATCTGCATCAATATGCATGATTGTCAGCTTTTGTTTGTCTTCGTGAAACGACGATGAGGGGAGCTTAGATAAGCTCCCCGTATCTCCACATCCTGTAATAAGCAAACATACTGCAGTTATGAAAATTACAACACTTTTTTTCAAGCATTTCACCTCTGTTTTTTATCTTGGCCATCTGTCCTCTTTTGACATCAATGGTGCAAACGGTGCATGTGGGTGTGTCTGATACCAGTAAGCCACGCTTGCCACATCATCCTGACGTTCAAATAATCCTCTGTAACCTACTCCAATCTGCTGAATGGTCACACGCAGATCCTCATCAAAACAAATCGGATCCTGAATATGCCAGCGATAGAAACCTCTCATCGGCGGACAGTCATCATTATGATAGAAATTATGGATCAGCTCATCATGAGCAGAATAGTATGGGTAGCCCAGATATGGTGTATTATAATTTTGTTCCACAGTCTTTCCGTCCACCTGCTTTGCAAAACTCCAGGAGCCTCCAAAATAATCTTCTGTTCCGGTTCCGCAGATTGTGGGATATTCATCATCACCGTCAATATAGAATTTCATTTCACCTTCGCCCCACCAGTAACGTTCCAGTGTGGTAAGTGCAATATAAGTTCCTACATAATGACCTTTTCCTTTTACTCCGTCAAGGATTGTATAATCTTTCTGCTTCTCTGTCAGTCGCTCTCGCCTCCACTGTGCATGGAAATAAGTAATATCATCCGGAAGCTCATCATACAGACAGTAATCTACCTGATAGAAAAATGCCGGAATTTTATTTGCATGCTGATTTTCCAGAGTAATTTTTGCTTTTTTCTTAAACGGCATCGGGAAGTAACAGTTAAATCCTCTGCTTGGCACCACTGCCATTGGGACAGAATTTACAATACACTCTCTTCCAAAACCACAGCAAAAGAAATCTCCGAGAGGACTTTCCACAGATGGTGTTTCCTCATCATCCCAGTACATACGGATGACCAGATCTCTCAATACAAAACAATCTGCATCGGTTGTCTTATTATCCACTGTGATCCAGATATGATTGATCTCACCAGGACCTTCCATCTCTGCAAGAGTTACAGTTGCACCTGGCTCAATATCATTCAGGCAGGGACTTCCTTTTCTGGACGGTCCCAGATGGCTCGCTGCCATTCCACCTTTACCTTTTTCTCCATGTGGATTCTCTGCATTGATTGCACGGCTTCTTCCATGTTTTGCCAGAGCAATTCCACCAAGTCCACCTTTAAATGACTGATACATAATGTTTTCCTCCAATATTCTTAGCATTCAGATAATCAGGCTTTTACTCCTCCTGCCATTATACCATCCATGATCTGTTTTTCAAAGACTGCAACAAAAATAATAATCGGTAAAAGAATAATCCATCCCATTGCACTTACCAGATCCCACGGAACTCCATACATGTTGTCACGCAGTGGAAGCTGTACAATGGAAACGGAAAGAACCTGAATACCATTTGAATAAAACAACGGTGTGAAGAAGTTATTCAGGCAGGTAATAAAGTTGATAATACATACAGTTGCGATTGCAGGTTTCATAAGAGGCAATACGATTGTAAAAAGTCTCTGTGAAAAAGTTGCACCGTCAATCGCTGCTGCCTCTTCCAGTGAAATAGGGATTTCCCCCACAAAGTTTCTCAGAATCAGAACCGTAAATGGGATAACAGTACTGATATAAAGCAAAATCAGTCCGGGATATGTATCATATAATTTTACTTTCTGCATGAACTCATATAATGGTCTTGCTGTAACAACTTCAGGAATTAACATAGTTGCAATAATAAATGCAAAAGCAATATTGATTCCTTTTGTAGTGAAACGTGAGAATCCGTATGCAGCCATTGCACAGAGTACAGTACTGATAACCAGTGTAAGACCTACGATCAATACTGTATTTCCCACTTTTGATAAAAGTCCTACGTTCTCGATCAGAAACTTATAGCTTTCCAGTGTCGGATGATCCGGCAGATAATCAATCGGTGTTTTGAATAATTCTCCGGAAGGTGTAATAGAGGAAATAAAAATCCAGTATACCGGAAACAGGATAATAAATGAGACAATTGCAAACAGTACCCATCTTCCACCTGCCATTACACCATGATATATGTTATATTTTCTTGAATCTTTTTTCATGGTATTTCCTCCTTTAGTTATCAATCTTGTTCATAACACGTATATTCAGCCAGCTGAATACTGCCATTACAACAAACAGTAACATTGCCAGTGCAGATGCATAACCGACATTCAGATTTGTAAACGCCTCTGTCGTGATTCTGTATGCGATCAGTGCCGTATCTTCTCCAGGACCACCTGAAGTCATAGAATATACAATATCAAAGGTTGTCAGTCTCCATAAAGTAAATGGAATAGATAAAGTCAGTACATTTTTCAGTATCAACGGTAATGTAATTCTGAAGAAACACTGGATTCCATTTGCACCGTCTACTTTTGCGGCTTCATAGATATCACCCGAAATAAACTGCAGACCGGATAATACAAGAATCGCAAAGAACGGAAGATCTTTCCACAGATCCACGGCAATTACAGCAGCTCTTGCAGATCCTGTATTGATCAGCCAGCTATTCTGGTATCCATGGACAAACAATCTGATAAAGTCATTGATCAGACCATAATCATTATTAAATGCCCATTTTGCAGCCATACCTACAACAACTGCCGGCATTGCCCAGGGAATCAGTACAATCGTACGAAGAAAACGACGTCCCTTAAATTTCATATTTAATATCAGAGCAAGACCTACGCCTAATATTACATGGAATATCATTGATACTACTACAAAAATCACTGTAAAACGTATAGATGTAAGCACTTTGGGATCTGAAAAAATTTTCAGGTAATTCTGAATTCCACAGAATTCATTAATTCCGGACAGAATTTTAATATCAAAAAAACTATTTCTAACTGTCATTAAAATCGGATACAAAGTCGTAAATCCACGAATAATAACCACAGGTAACACCAACAGCCACGGAATCCATTTCATTGATTTTTTACTGATTGTCACAGGTACTCCCTCCTTCATATCTTTAAGCACAGGTATAAAGCAGATTTTTCTGCTTTATACCTTCATTTATTATGTCAGTTTTTATGTGTCAGTATTTCAAAAGACTTTAAACGAATACCGTTTTTACTGATATGTATCAACGACTTCCTGTGCTTTTTTACAGAACTCATCTACTGTGATCTCATCTTTCATGCAGGACTGGAAGATAGTTCCCATATCACTGATGAACTCCATTGTCTGTGCTACCAGCGGACGTCCCTGTACGTTGCACTCTTCTGCATACTGGCTGTACATTTCTTTTGCAGGATCAGTATCCGGAACAACTTTTTCTGCAACATCCTTTCTTGCAGGATATCTGTCAAATGCTTTATAGGATGCTTCCATTCCACCTTCATCTGCCATATACTGCAGGAATTTAATGGCTGCATCTTTGTTTTTGGATGCACTGTTCAGCACATAGTTCCAGGAATCTGTAAAGATTGCTCGCTCTCCATTGCCGCTGAAATCAGGTACCATTGCCATGTGGATCTTGTCAGCTCCCAGCATATCTGCCTTTGCATAATCCGTACCTAAGCCCCACATAAACCAGCATCCGTATTTGCCATCATTGATTTTTGGATTCATCTGATCATATTTATCTGCGATCTGATCAACAGGTGTTTCTTTGTTGGCAACCAGATCATGAAGGAACTGAATTGCTTCTTTATTTTCTTCTTTTGTCCAGTCGAAGTAGTCACCGCCAAACATATTTACAAACTGTGCAATTTCATTAGATGCATATGTCTTTTCCCAGGAACCGCCGTATCCGAAACGTCCATCTTTTGAAACTGCTTCCATGTATTTCATGAAATCTTCTTTTGTATCAATGGATTCGATTCCCACCTCATCCATAATTTCCTGATTTACCCAAAATGCAAGATATCCTGTATATCCCGGAACTCCTACAATATTTCCATCCTTAT
>NZ_JBWJVQ010000144.1:0-4693 GCF_056339875.1 Blautia sp. ZXY-1-C6 | reverse complement strand
CGGTGTATGAACAGTAACATTATACTATCTCTCTCTCCAAAAGTACAGTTATTCATACATTCTTTTGCTGCCGGATATATTACCAGAATTACTGTTCACTCTGTTCTCAGCAACAAATGAATGACAGTGTAGTAGAATAAGCTTCCCCATATTTCTGCCATAATACATATCACAGATATATCTGTCCGGTGCTTCACAATAACAGACTGCCGGACAGTTACCCGGAAACTTCTTTTGTTGTCGGCAGAGATCGGAGGCACTTATGTTAGAGCAGATTTTTCTCGGATTTACAGGACTATGTTCCGGTTTTATTATTGCCGGAGGACTAACCGGTCTTATGATCGGCCTTTCTATTATTCCCAGATATGCAGGAATTACCCACACAGCAGATCATATATTGCTGTACGAAGACATCACATTCTGGGGAACCGAACTTGGAAACCTGTTCTTTCTTTTTCACTGGAATATCCGGTTCGGCACCCCGTTTCTGATTCTGTACGGGCTCTTTTCAGGGATTTTCCTTGGTGGATGGATCATGGCCCTGGCAGAGATGGCAGATATTTTCCCTATCTTTGCCAGAAGAAGCAGATTCCAGAGAGGTCTTTCTTTTACAATCCTGTGCATAGCCGCCGGCAAAACTGTCGGGGCACTGATTTACTATTATAACGGATGGCTGCCATAATTTCCAGCTAATCTTTAACATCAGTGCCAAAAAAGCAGCAATCGATTACTCTTTACTCCGTTCTCAGTAACCTGGTGTGCCAAAATTCCGGATTTTCAATCAGAAAGGTTTTATATTATGTCAGACAATAATCTCAGTCAGAAAAAACAGAAACAATATGAAGAATACGTAAAAGCAGTCACTCCTGTCCACAGCCTGCCACTGAATATGTGCAAAGCCTTTTTCACAGGCGGAGTCATCTGTGTTGTTGGACAGGTCATCTTAAATTACGCAGATAACCTTGGGCTGGACAAAGATACCGCCGGCTCCTGGTGTTCCCTTATCCTGATCCTTTTCAGTGTGATCCTCACAGGATGTAATCTTTATTCCAAAATCGGCAGATTCGGCGGTGCCGGAAGCCTTGTCCCGATCACCGGTTTTGCCAATTCCGTAGCTTCCTCTGCAATCGAATATAAGGCAGAAGGACAGGTATTCGGCATCGGATGCAAAATATTTACGATCGCAGGACCCGTAATTCTTTATGGAATCCTGAGTTCATGGATTCTCGGTGTGATTTATTATCTTTTTACAATGATCCCGTAACTATTCAGCATCCATATCCTGAGAGGTGTTTTTGCATAAGAATCATACAATTATACAAGGAGGTTTCCTATGAACAGACAAATGACCTGCGGTACATCCAGCATTTCATTTCAGAATCCTGTCTTTATCCAGAGCTGTGCTTCTGTTGTCAGCCGGAAAGAAGGAGAAGGGCCATTGGGCGCATACTTTGATACCATATGTGAAGATCCCATGTTTGGAACAGATACCTGGGAAGCTGCAGAAAGCACTCTGCAAAAACAGGCCGCTCTGCTGGCAATCAAAAAAAACGGCCTCACCTGTTCCGATATACAGCTTCTTTTTGCAGGCGACCTGCTGGCTCAGACATCAGCCTCTTCTTTCGGAACCGCTGATCTGAAAATTCCTTTTTACGGTCTTTTCGGAGCATGCTCCACTATGGGAGAATCTCTTTCCCTTGGTTCAATGTGTATCGACGGCGGGTACGGAAAATATATCCTCTGCGCAACTTCCAGCCACTTTGCCAGCGCAGAAAAAGAATTTCGTTTTCCCCTGGGATATGGAAATCAAAGGCCCTTATCTGCTACCTGGACAGTCACCGGTGCCGGAGCCTGTATACTTGGATATGAACCGCCACCACGCCCGGACAACAAAACACTAAACACACTCCGTAACCGCAATATCTGTGCAGTTATAACAGGAATCACCACCGGAAGACTGATTGACTTTGGGTTCAGGGATTCCCTCAATATGGGAGCTTGCATGGCTCCTGCTGCCTGCGACACCATAGCCCGAAATCTTCAGGATTTTCACCGAAAACCATCCGATTATGATGCCATCTTCACCGGTGACCTGGGCATGGTAGGACAGACAATCCTGTTCGACCTTCTCACAGAAAAAGGATTTGATATCTCATCTGTCCATCAGGACTGCGGTATGCTGATCTATGATCCTCAGACTCAGGATACACATTCCGGCGGCAGTGGATGTGGATGTGCCGCCTCTGTTCTGGCAGGCTATATTCTTCCGGGTATTATACAAAAAAAATGGAAAAGGATTCTCTTTGTTCCCACAGGTGCCCTTCTGTCAAAGGTAAGCTTCAACGAGGGGGATCCAATTCCCGGTATCGCACACGCTGTTGTAATAGAACAGTACAGGGTTCCGGATATGATGTAGATACAGAAATTTTTTCAGGAGGAAAAATACATGGACTATTTTAATGCATTCTGGACAGGCGGACTGATCTGTGCCCTGGTACAGATTCTTCTGGACAGGACAAAGCTTATGCCCGGACGGATCATGGTACTTCTGGTATGTACAGGCTCTGTTTTAAGCGCTGTCGGAATCTATCAGCCATTTGCAGAATTTGCCGGAGCAGGCGCTTCTGTTCCCCTGCTTGGTTTTGGCAATATCCTGTGGAAAGGAATGAAAGAATCCATTGACAAAAACGGACTGATCGGACTCTTTATGGGAGGCTTTACCGCCTGCGCGGTGGGAGTCTCCGCAGCTTTGATCTTCTCTTATCTTGCAAGCCTGATCTTCAAGCCCAAAATGAAAGGATAACATACCATGAGTGATACTCTCTATTTACAGTTAGATCAGAATATCCAGATAAACCATCCACACATTTATCTTCAGGACATTGCAAAACTTTCCTGCAGCAACAGTAAAATTCTGAATCGGCTCCGGGTGATGCCGGTTATAAATCTTGACCCGGATAAACCAGGACGTTATGTAATGTCTGTTATGGATCTGATCTCCGAAATCAAAAAAAAAGAACCGGACCTTGAAATCAATAATATTGGAGAAGCCGACTTTATCATCACTTTTAAAAACAAACCCGGTTCCGGACTTGTCTGGCAGTGGTGCAAGATTATTTTCGTCGGTCTTGCCGCCTTTTTCGGTGCAGGTTTCTCTATCATGACATTTAATAACGATGTAGATGTCGGTGGTCTCTTCTCGCAGATCTATACCCAGGTCACAGGACAGACTTCCGGTCATTTTACTGTTCTTGAAATCACTTATTCCATAGGAATCGGACTTGGGGTACTTTTCTTCTTCAATCATTTCGGTCATATGAAAATAACAGATGATCCAACACCTATGCAGATACAGATGCGTCTGTACGAGGAAAATGTTAATAAAACTCTTATCAAAGACATTGACCGTACTTCCGAAAAGTGATATACTTCGATAGCCGAGTGTTCGAAACCTTCCACTCGTAAAACAAATACTAAAGGAGATAATCAAATATGAAAAACAAAGGTACTCAGTTTCTGGCAGAAGCAGCAGTGATCGGAGCTATTTATGTGGTTCTGACTCTTTTATTCGCACCACTCAGCTATGGCGAAATTCAGATTCGCTTTTCGGAAGCACTGACCATCCTGCCATTCTTTACACCGGCTGCGATTCCGGGGTTATTTGTGGGATGTATCATTGCCAATCTCTTTGGCGGTGCCATTCCTGTAGACATTATTTTCGGAAGCATCGCAACACTGATCGGAGCAGTATTTACTTACAGACTCCGCAGCTGCAACCGTTTTCTTGCGCCGATCCCGCCGATTGTTTCCAATGCAGTCATCGTGCCATTCGTACTTCACTTCGGATACGGAGTAAATCTTCCGATTCCGCTTATGATGCTTACCGTAGGTATCGGAGAAGTAGTTTCCTGTGGTGTAGTAGGACTGATTCTTCAGACAGCCCTTCTGAAATACAAAAATGTGATCTTCAGATCACAGAGAACTGTATAACTTACGATATATAACAATAAAGATATTATAGCAAAAAGAGTGTGCAATATTATAGTAATCCGCACACTCTTTTTGTTACTGTTCACTCCGTTCACAGTAACCTCTTTTTTATTTACCTCTTCAGAGAATACTCCACCTTCTACAAGCGGTGAGTTAATTACTCCCATCTGCTTATACCTGCTTTTTAAGTTCCTTCAGAATCCGCTTTTCCATCCTTGACACTTGGACCTGGGAAATTCCCATCTCTGCCGCAATCTCTGTCTGCGTCATATCCTTAAAATATCTCATACCGATCAGCTGACGTTCTCTTGCATCCAGTTTTTTCAGGATTTCATCCAGAAAAATCCTGTTCAGTGCTGCATCCTGTCCATTTTCTTTTTCCTGGAGCCTGTCCATAAGCGAAATATCATTTCCATCTCCCTGATAGATAATTTTGTGCAAAGATTCCACTTCAGCTCCTGATTCCATCGACATCACCACTTCATCTACTGAAAGTTCTGTCGCTTTCGCAACTTCCTCCAGTATCGGTTCACGTCCCAGTTCTTTTTCCAGTGCTTCTCTCGCAGAATAAATTCTGGCACAGTTCTCTTTCAGGTTTCTGCTCACCTTAAGCATCCCGTCATCCCTCAGATAGCGTCTGATTTCACCTATGATCATGGGAACAGCATAAGTTGAAAACTTCACATCGTACGAAATATCAAAA
>NZ_JBWJVQ010000143.1:0-2250 GCF_056339875.1 Blautia sp. ZXY-1-C6 | reverse complement strand
CGGCACTCCTACTTTCAGACAGCAGATACCCCTTACCAGAAGCTCCACCTGAACTCCGCAGGAAGATGCATAATACAATCCAGCAATAATCTTCGGATCACAGAGAGAATTCATCTTTGCGCGGATTAACGCCGGAAGTCCTTTCTTCGCATTCTCTGCCTCACGTTCAATCAGGCTTAAGAACCTGTCCTTCATCCAGATTGGTGCTACGATCAGCTTATTCCAGCTTTTCGGTTCAGAATATCCAGAGAGCATGTTAAATACTGCTGTTGCATCTTCACCAAAACGTTCATCGCAGGTAAAGATACCGCAGTCTGTATAGAGTTTGGCAGTGGAATCATTGTAGTTTCCGGTTGCCAGATGCACATAACGGCGGATTCCTGTCTCTTCCCTGCGCACAACCAGTGTGATCTTGCTGTGTGTCTTAAGGCCTACCAGACCATAAATTACATGACATCCTGCCTTCTCCAGCTTCTTCGCCCATACAATATTATTTTCTTCATCAAAACGTGCTTTCAGCTCTACCAGCACGGAAACCTGTTTGCCGTTTTCTGCTGCCTGCGCAAGGGCAGCAATGATCGGTGAATTGCCGCTGACACGATACAGAGTCTGTTTAATAGCCAGAACATCCGGATCTTTTGCTGCCTGACGTACGAAATTTACAACAGGATCGAAGCTCATATAAGGATGATGCAGGAATACATCGCCCTCACGTATCACCTGGAAAATATCCTTCTCATTCTGAAATTCCGGTACAGGTGCCGGCTGATATCTCGGTGTCTTGTAAGCATCAAAGCCATCCGCACCATATACTTTCATAAGCATGGTAAGATCCAGAGGTCCGTTTATCTCAAAAATATCTGCCTCTTTGATATCAAATTCCGTTTTCAGAATCTTCAGCAGGCGTTCATCCATCTTATCCTCTACTTCCAGACGGATAACCTCACCCCACTGACGTTTCTTTAACTGGCGCTGGATCTCCACCAGCAGATCCTCTGCCTCATCTTCATCGATGGTAAGATCCGCATTACGCATAATACGGTAAGGATGGGCACATATCACATCATAACTCAGGAAAAGTTTGTCAATATTTCTTTCAATAATCTCTTCCAGCAGGATCACTGTGGTATCTCCATCCTTCTTTGACGGAATCTGCACCACCCTTGGAAGCACAGACGGAACCTGCACTGTAGCAAACAGAAGTTCTCCTGTTTTATCCTTTTTGCTGAGTTTATCACTCTTCTCCTTCTTAGAGATCAGAGCACCGATATTTAATGTCTTGTTTCTGATCAGCGGAAACGGTCTGGAAGAATCCATCGCCATCGGTGTAAGTACCGGATATACATTATCCTCAAAGTATCTGTCTACAAATACACTCTGTGCTTCTGTAAGATTCTCATGGGCTGCCACCAGGTGCATTCCGGCTTTCTCAAGCGCAGGGATCAGAGAACGGTTCAGTGTATTATACTGTACATGAACCAGTTCATGGGTACGGACACTGATTTCTTTTAACTGCTCCTTGGCTGTCATTCCTGCAATGTCTGTTTTATGATATCCTGCATGTACCTGATCCTTAAGAGACGCCACACGCACCATAAAGAATTCATCCAGATTGGATGCGGTAATGCTTAAGAACTTCAGTCTGTCAAACAAAGGAAGATTTTTATCTCTTGCTTCACTCAGAACACGCTCATCAAATTTGAGCCAGCTCAGCTCGCGATTCACGAAATATTCTTTCTTTTCAAATTTTTCAAAGTCCATAAGTTCATCCTCCTTTACGCTCTGCCCTTGCGTCTGAGAACCAGACGAATGCCAAATACTTCTTCAAAAAATGCCTCTTTATCTTTCAGCAGTCCCAGTTCCAGGGAAATGTCCTGTGCAGAATCCACGATCATCTGCAGTTCTCTGTCTTTGAGCACTGCTTTGATTCCTTTTACTTTCTGATAATGACTTCTGTCCATGGCATTTGCCAGGCGAAGGATTGCAGTCATCTTTGCCACCTTGATATAGCTCTCTCTGTCAATAGCGATTCCCATACTGTAAAGTTCATCATAATAAACAAACGCAGAATTATTGAATCTGACCGCACATGCGATCATCTGGCGTTCCATAAAGGACAGCCCAATGATATCTGTAGACATAATGATCTGATAGGAACACTCGGAAACCTTTTCCATACTGATATATTTGCCACAGTCATGAAGCAGTGCCGCGATCTGCAATAACAGACGTTCTCTTGCTCCCATACCA
>NZ_JBWJVQ010000142.1:0-7081 GCF_056339875.1 Blautia sp. ZXY-1-C6 | reverse complement strand
AGGAGAGAATAAAGAGAATGGTTATGCAGTTTATAAGATTCGTGAAACTGCTTTTGGCGGCGGCACGAAACTTTCCGCAGAGGACGGATTTCTTCAGTTTATGATCGAGAGACTTCTTGCAAGCAGTGCACCTGCAGAGATTGTTGAGGATGAAGATGAGGAAGAAACAGGGGACGAGATGAAGCTGACAAGCATTCAGAGCATCACTGATTTTATGACCTGCGCAGGCAGAACCCTGCCGGACAATATCCGTCTCTGGGCGAGAAGAAATCTTGCAGTTGCCCGTTCCCATGAGGTATCACCGGAGGAGAGACGCCATGCTCAGAGAGCACTTTCCATTATGATGAATGTACAGTGGAAGAGTAACTACTTTGAGGCAATCGATCCTCAGGAAGCCCGCAGGATTCTTGATGAGGAACTCTACGGAATGGAATCTGTAAAGCAGCGTATTATTGAAACCATCATCCAGATTAACCGTACCCATACACTTCCTGCATACGGACTTCTCCTTGTAGGCCCTGCAGGTACAGGTAAATCCCAGATTGCATACGCAGTTGCCCGTATCCTGAAACTGCCTTGGACAACTCTGGACATGAGTTCCATCAATGATCCGGAACAGCTTACAGGAAGTTCCAGAATCTATGCAAACGCAAAGCCCGGAATCATCATGGAAGCTTTCTCAGCAGCAGGAGAATCCAACCTTGTATTTATTATCAACGAGCTTGATAAAGCAGCGTCAGGTAAGGGCAACGGAAACCCTGCAGACGTACTTCTTACTCTGCTTGACAACCTTGGATTTACAGATAACTATATGGAATGTATGGTGCCCACAGTGGGCGTTTATCCCATTGCTACGGCAAACGATAAATCCCAGATCAGCGCACCTCTTATGTCTCGTTTTGCGGTGATCGATATCCCGGATTATACATCAGAAGAGAAGAAGATCATCTTCTCCAAATATGTTCTTCCGAAAGTTCTGAAACGCATGAGCCTCAAGGCAGAAGAATGCGTAGTAACAGAAGAGGGTCTGAATGCCATCGTTGAATTGCATAAAAATACAAGCGGTATTCGTGATCTGGAACAGGCAGCAGAGCATATCGCAGCCAATGCCCTGTACCAGATTGAAGTAGATCACCTGACAGGTGTGACATTTAATGCAGAGATGGTAAGAGGGTTACTTTCCTGAAAAAAATCTTGACAGAGATAAAAGTTGAGAGTATACTGTCAGATATCAGCAAGATAAATCGCAAAAATTGCTGATAAAAATAAAATAAGATCTTCAGGGCAGGGTGCAATTCCCTACCGGTGGTAAAGCCCACGAGCCATAAGGCATGATTCGGTGCGATTCCGAAGCCGACAGTACAGTCTGGATGAAAGAGGATAACAGTAGAGATACAGAAGAATTAACTGATCTGTGAAAGCTGACTGCTCTGGAATAATTAATTTATTCCAGAGCTTTTTTATATCAATTAAAGTGATTTCAGTGATGAAATAAAGAGTCAGATTCATCGGAAGATAATTCATATCAAATATTAATTACCAAGCCCTGGATGTTGAAAAAACACCGGGGCTTTATTTTATGGGATTTTTATAAAAGAGCAGGAGATGATGGATTGAAAAATATAACGGATATGGAACAGGACAGGCAGTACATGAAAATGGCTTTGGAACTGGCGCAAAAAGGAATGGGTTTTACAGCACCTAATCCGATGGTAGGTGCTGTGATCGTTAAAAACGGAAGGATCATCGGTCAGGGATATCACAGAAAATACGGTGAACTCCATGCGGAGAGAGAAGCTCTGGCAGCATGTACGGAAGAACCTGAAGGAGCATCTATATATGTTACTTTAGAGCCCTGCTGCCATTATGGAAAACAGCCTCCATGCGTGAATGCAATCCTGGAGGCCGGAATCAGACGCGTGATCATCGGATCATCAGATCCTAATCCACTGGTTGCAGGAAAAGGAATCCGGATTTTGAAGGATCATGGAATTGAAGTAACAGAAAATATTTTAAAAGAAGAGTGTGATAAATTGAATGAAGCATTCTTTTATTACATCCAAAATAAAAAACCGTATGTGGTCATGAAATATGCAATGACTATGGATGGAAAAATTGCCGCTTATACAGGAGAATCCAAATGGGTGACAGGAGAAGCTGCCAGAATTCATGTACAGAAACAGCGACTGAAATATACAGGAATTATGGTTGGGGTGGGAACTGTGCTGGCAGATGATCCGATGCTTACCTGCAGACTGGAAAACAGCAGAAATCCTGTGCGTATTATCTGCGATTCCCATCTGAGAACACCACTGACATCTAAGATTATAAGAACAGCAGCGACAATTCCTACAATCATTGCAACCAGCAGTAAAGACCAGCAGAAGATAAAGAATTATGAAGATATGGGATGTAAAGTTCTGGATGTCCCGGAAAAAAACGGACACATAGATTTAAACAGACTAATGGAACTTCTGGGAGCTGCAAAGATAGACAGTATCTTACTGGAAGGAGGAGGCACTTTAAACTGGTCAGCACTCGAAAGCGGTATTGTTCAGAAAGTCCAGACCTATATAGCACCCAAACTTTTTGGGGGAGAAAGTGCAAAGACACCGATAGAAGGAAAAGGATTTCCTGATCCTGCCAGCGCAATATTATTAAAAAACAGCGAAATAATCAGAATAGGAGATGATTTTCTTATAGAGAGTGAGGTGAAGAGTAATGTTCACGGGAATTGTTGAAGAACTGGGAACTGTGAAAAAAATAAAAAAAGGAGCAAATTCAGCAGTATTTACGATACGGGCAGAGAAAATTCTGGATGATCTGAAAACAGGGGACAGTGTAGCTGTAAATGGAATCTGCCTCACTGTAACTGCATGTCTGGAAGATGGTTTTACAGCAGATGTGATGCATGAGACATTGAATCGTTCTGCGCTGATTCAGCTTTCTTTGGGACAGCATGTAAATCTGGAAAGGGCAATGCCTGCAAATGGAAGATTTGGAGGACACATTGTTGCCGGGCATGTGGATGGAACAGGAAAAATCACGGAAATTCGCAGAGATGATAATGCTGTCTGGTACACCATTCAGGCTTCACCACAAATTATGAAATATATTGTGACAAAAGGTTCTGTAACAGTTGATGGAATCAGTCTTACAGTGGCAAAAGTCTCAGAAACAGACTTTTCCATTTCTGCAATTCCTCATACAGTAAAGATTACAGTCCTCGGAGAACGCAAAGAAGGAGATATCGTTAATCTGGAGACAGACATAATTGGAAAATACGTGGAAAAATTAATAACGCCTGTGAAAGAACAGCCGATAAAAAGTAATATTACACGGGATTTTCTGAATAAGTATGGCTTTTGACAGAATTAACCACAAAGCTGTTATTCGATTGATGCAGAACTGTACAGTGGATGTTTTATCTGCCTGACACGAACCAGATAAGCAGCCAATACGAATGATTTTGCCCTCTTAACAACAGAAAAATATATTGTATCAGAAAATACATTGCATAAGGAGAGAAAAAATGAACGGATTTGATTCAGTAGAAGAAGCTCTGGAAGAACTTCGGAATGGAAAAATTATTCTGGTAACGGATGATCCGGACAGAGAGAATGAAGGAGATTTTATCTGTGCAGCAGAGTTTGCCACAACAGAAAATATTAACTTTATGGCAACTCACGGAAAAGGACTTATCTGTATGCCAATGTCTGAGGAATATGTAAGAAAACTGCAGTTCCCGCAGATGGTAGCAGAAAATTCAGATAATCACGAAACTGCTTTTACTGTTTCCGTAGACCATATCAGCACCACTACAGGAATCTCTGCGGCAGAACGTTCTGTTACTGCCATGAAATGTGTGGATGAGAATGCAAAACCCGAAGATTTCAGACGCCCCGGACATATGTTTCCACTTCTGGCGAAGAAGAACGGTGTTCTGGAAAGAAACGGACATACAGAGGCAACTGTAGACCTGTGCAGACTTGCAGGGTTAAAACAGTGCGGGCTGTGCTGTGAAATTATGAGAGAAGACGGCACTATGATGCGGACTTCTGAGTTACGGGAACTTGCCGGAAAGTGGAATCTTAAATTCATAACAATTAAAGATATTCAGAATTACCGTAAATGCCATGATATTCTGGTGGATCGCGTGACGACCACAAAAATGCCGACCAGATACGGAGAGTTTATGGCGTATGGATTTGTAAACCGCCTGAATGGGGAACATCATGTAGCACTGGTAAAAGGTGAAATCGGAGATGGAGAAAACGTCCTGTGCCGTGTGCATTCAGAGTGCCTGACAGGAGACGTTTTTGGATCACAGCGTTGTGACTGCGGACAGCAGTTTGCAGCGGCGATGGCCCAGATTGAGGAAGAAGGCAGAGGGATACTCCTTTATATGAGACAGGAAGGAAGAGGAATCGGACTGATCAATAAACTTCGTGCCTATGAACTTCAGGAACAGGGAATGGATACACTGGAAGCAAATCTGGCACTTGGATTTGCCGGAGACGAAAGAGAATACTACATTGGTGCGCAGATTCTGAGAAATCTTGGGGTAAAAGAGCTGCGGCTGCTGACAAATAACCCGGATAAAGTTTATCAGTTGGAAGAATTTGGAATCAGGATCAAACAGAGAGTTCCGATACAGATGAATGCCACAGCGTATGATCTGCGTTATCTTAAGACAAAACAATTACGAATGGGACATATTCTGAAGTATTAAATACAGCGGGGATTTTCATATATAACGATAACGTTCCCGAAAATAAAATTTACCGTATATAAAAACCTGTACAGGTTAAAAAATATAAATTTACAGATGAAAGGACCAGAAAAAATGAAAACATTAGAAGGAAAATTAGTATCAGATGGAATGAAAGTAGGAATTGTAGCAGCCCGCTTCAATGAATTTATAACTTCCAAGCTGGTAAGTGGTGCCATGGATGGGCTGACACGTCACAATGTAAAAGAAGAGGACATCCAGGTAGCGTGGGTACCAGGTGCTTTTGAAATCCCACTGATCGCGTCTAAAATGGCAAAAAGTGGAAAGTATGATGCGGTTATCTGCGTAGGTGCTGTGATTCGTGGAAATACCAGTCATTATGATTATGTATGCAATGAGGTTTCCAAAGGGATTGCATCAGTATCACTGGAAACAGGAGTTCCGGTATTATTCGGAGTACTTACCACAGAAAACATCGAGCAGGCAATTGAACGCGCAGGTACAAAAGCAGGAAATAAAGGCTATGACTGTGCACTCAGTGCCATTGAAATGGTAAATCTGATCAAAGAACTTGAAGCTTAAATAGACAACAGATCAGACCCTGAAAGTGAAACCAGTTCACGAAAATCGAAAGGTAATGGTGCTTCCAGAAGGAGCATTTCATCTCTGAAAGGATGCTGAAAAGAAACTTTCCATGCATGAAGGGCTGCCCTGGAAAAGGAAGCACAGGAAGATATTTTATCGTCTGAATGATAAAGAGTATCTCCAAGCAAAGGATGTCCTGTGGATGCCATATGGACACGGATCTGGTGGGTACGTCCGGTATCCAGCTTAAGTGTGATAAGCGACCAGTCCTGACTGGAAAAAAGAGTATGATAATGAGTAACTGCTGTTTTGATTTTTCCCGATAATGCAGATGAATGTAAGGAAAGATCAGCAGCAGTTTTCATTTTCAGATGATTCTCCGGGTCCTGCATCAGCGGTAAATCTAAGGTATGCCAGACACCAGGCATATCTACAGGCAAAGTACCGGATACAGCGGCAAGATATTGCTTGTGAATTTTGCATGGAGATTTTACAGATTGAAGCCTTGAAGCTGCTACCTGATTTTGGGCAAAAACCACAATCCCGGAAGTCTCCTGATCCAGCCGCCCCACCGGGCGGACACAGACCTGTTCATTTTTCTCTCGAAAGTAACCGGCAACAAGATTGGAGAGGCTGTCTGTATAATGCATTCCCGTCGGATGCGTAACCATTCCTGCCGGTTTATCAACTGCCAGAATATCCGTATCTTCATATAAAATATTCAGAGAAAAAGAAGTTTCGGAAACTGGAGCTGAAGCTCTGTTGGAATGGAAATCCGACAAATCCTTACTTCTGATTCCGTCATTATAATTTTCAAGATGCGCAGAAGCAGTCCCGGCTTCCTCCAGACAAACGCAGATCACATCGCCTGGATATATTGTCTCAGTTACACGACAGCGAACTCCGTTTCTGGTAATCCCGTCCGGTCGAAACTTCGCCTGGCTGATCTGCCGTTTTGTAAGTCCTGCATTCTTTTTCAGAAATGCTTCCATTTTAAGTTCTGTAGTTTGTTCATCTATTCTAAATTCCAGATATCGTTCCATCTTAATACTTTTCCTGCGTAATATATTCTGATATTGATACCATTGATATTACAGGGCAAAAAATAAACTGTCAATGCAAAATTATGTCAGCGTAATGCATAAAATATACTGAAGAAAAATTGTAATTGTGCCTATGATATAAGAATCAAAACAATGAAAGCGGGGCAGAAAATAAATATGAAATACTTAATCATTGGAGCCGGAGGAACCGGTGGTGTTACCGGATATTATATGAAAAAAGCAGGCAAGGACGTAACCCTGATCGCGAGAGGCGAACACCTGAAAAAGATCCAGAAACAGGGTCTTACATTGGAGAAAATGTGGGATAAAACAGAGGAAAACATAAGCATTCCTGCTACAGATATGGAGCATTATGCAGAGCATCCGGACGTAATTTTTGTCTGCGTAAAAGGCTATTCCTTACAGGAAACGATTCCGTTTATCAAACGCGTTGCCAGGAAAAATACTATCGTAATTCCAGTGTTGAATATATATGGAACAGGTGAAAAATGCCGAAAGAATTGCCGGATCTTCTGGTAACGGACGGCTGCATCTATGTTTCTGCCAACATTAAAGAACCGGGAAAACTTCTCCAGCATGGACAGATCCTGCACATTGTATTCGGCGTAAGAGACAAAGCAGAATTCCGACCGGAACTGAAAGAGATTCAGAAAGACCTCTGTGACAGTCATATCGACGGGACTCTTTCGGAAAACATCCG
>NZ_JBWJVQ010000141.1:0-21085 GCF_056339875.1 Blautia sp. ZXY-1-C6 | reverse complement strand
CGATCACAGATCGGGTGTTCATTACATTGGAGAGTATAGAAACATTGAGAAAAAAGTTCAATAGACTTTACTGAGGTTTAACTATATTTAACATAGGTCTTACACTACTGTTCGCTCCGTTCTCAGTAACAGCTGACACCAAAGTACATCCTGCAGGAAATTCGGCTCAAAGTGCTTTCCTCGGACAGGTTTTGACACATTCCATACACAAAATGCATTCTGTTCCGTTTTTCCGTTTTCTGGAGTTATCGGTTATATCAACATTCATCGGACAAACTTTTTTACATTTTCCACATGAAATACACTTCTCTTTGTCACACTTAACCCTGACTACAGAGAAATAGCTCATAGGTTTCAGAAAGATCGTGACAGGACAAATATACTTACAGAACGCTCTGTTATCTTTGAATAGGAATGCCAGAATAATCCCCACAATATAATACAGAATATTCCCCACGATAAAAGCTATAAACATGATTTTCTCCATATTCTCTACGTGATTCAGAAAAAGTAGCACCACGAAAGAGAACGAAAATGCAAATGTAATATACCGGATGAAACCTATCTTTTTTCTTGCAGCCTGAGGCTTTTTATATGGTAAAAAGTCCAACACCATAGCTGTCCAACAGGCATATCCGCACCATCCTCTTCCAAACAAAAGTGGTCCGAATATTTTTGCAACAGCATAATGGATCGTAGCTGCTTCAAATACTCCGGTAAACAGATAATACCAAAAACCTTCAATCTGCATGTTTTCCCGGCATATAAGTCCCAGATAAATCAGCATATACAAACCAACCAGAAGTTGAACGGATCCTACGTGCATGCTTATAGTTAAACTGAAAAAGCAAAAGCCCAACAGTAATCGATGTTCCAATATAACTGAAATTTAAAAGATAAAACAGATTATCTTTGGTAAGCCATAGTGTAACAGCCACTATTTCAAATACTATCCACATTCCAAAGGGTGCCAGCCGTTTCCGTCTCATATTCATTTTCTCCAACATTGTGCCCCTAACTTGATATCTACGAATTGCTCCGCTGCAAAGCAGCTCCCACAATTCTCATCATATCTCAATATAAAGTATTTGTCTAATGTTTCTATTAAGTAAATATTTGTCAGACCAATTTGCCATAAGTACCAGAATATCAGGATTTGTGAAGGCAATTTATAGTAGATTTTGGCATATACATTTCGATTTTTTTTGAGTATAATAATTCCGAAAAAGTACTTTGACAGTAAATAAATGCGACATCATTGCACAGGAGGCATGGGATATGATTATTACAATAGCAAGACAGTGCGGAAGCGGCGGACATGAAATAGGAAAAGAACTGGCTTCCAGACTTGGACTGGAACTCTATGACAGAAAGAAACTGGAAGAAGAGGCCAAAAAACTTGGAAAGCTTGACGAAAACAAAGAATTTTTCCAGGAAAAGGCAGTAAACAGCCTGCTCTACAGCATTGCTGTAAGCTACGGAGAAAGCAATCCGATGGAAAAATCTTTTGAACTTATACGTGAACTTACGCAGCAAAAATCTGCCGTAATCATCGGACGCTGTTCAGGAGCGATCTATGCAAATGATCCTGAGGCAACTACTGTTTTTCTTCACGCAGATAAAGACTGCCGTATCAAACGTGTAATGGAACGGGACGGTATTAATGAGAAAAAAGCTGCAAAGCTGATAAAGGAAGTGGATGAGAAAAGAGCATCTTTCCACAAATTCTGCACAGGCAAAGAATGGGAAGACGCCAACCAGTATCAACTGTCTATTGATACAGGCAAACTTGATATTTCCGATGCAGCAGACATGATCATAAATTATATCAATGCTAAAAATATCGGACAAAAGCACCTGTAATTTCCAAATAACACTGTAAAAATCAGGCACAAGTTTCCGAAATATAACTTGTGCCTGATTTGCATTTTCTTTTAATATTTACTGTTTGACTGATCAGATTCATCCATCGGATATCTCTGTAATTTCGCAGATAGACTTCTCAAATATGCTATACAACGCATCAATGTTCCAGGATATATTCCATCTGCCTTTCTTTTGTTTTCATACCCATTTTTTTATAGAACTTTTCGGCTGAAGTATTTCCTGCCCATACATTCAGTGTCACTTCATAACAGCCCATTCGCTTTGCTTCATTTTTTACATATTCAAACAAACTCTCGCCGATATGCTGTCCTCGTGCCTGCTGATCAACACATAGATCATCTATAAAAAGAGACTTAAACGGTACCATATTAGTTGAAAAAGGCTGTTCCTGTAATTGGCAAAATGCATATCCTACACAAACATCTTCCTCGTTCACTGCTACATATATGGGTTTTTCTTCTTTTCCTAATAGCTCTGTCAATTCGCTTACAGTATATTTTGTGGTACCGGGAATAAAAATATCAGGTCTTATATCTGCATGGATCTGCAATACCTGTCCCAACAGTTCAATTATTCTTAGAATGTCTTTTTCTTCTGCTTTTCTAATAGTCATTTTTTGTCCTCCAAGTAACAAATTATTCCACATGTCGATTTCTTTAAAGATATCTTCCCAGCATATTTTTCACACACTTTTCTACCATATCCATACTTTCTATACATACCTCTTTTTTCATTCCTGCCGCAATTCCCACAGTCAGGAGTTCTTTTCTGCCTGGATTACGTCCATTTCCGTCAACTGTTGTAGTATGCTCTCCATAGTATGTGTTACTGTAAGTAAGATCATATGCCGGACTCAGGCTCCATCTGTCTTTTTCATCATTATATAAATAGGTGAAATTCTTTGAATGATCATCTCTGTTATGTGCAAAAACATTAAAACACATCCTGCGAAACATCTCTCTCATATCTTTCTTATTATCTCTGGTTAATATTTTTGTCAGTTTCATCAGACTGTGATAATCCAGGCTTGGCTGCTCAAAATTCAACTCCAGCAACGCAGCAGCTGTCAGCATATGAATTCTCTTTGTTCCATTTTTATCTGATATCCTATCAAACCGCTTAATCCCAAAATACCCCTCACAGTTCTCAGATGGAAACAGTCTGGTTTCACTCATTATAATACCACATTTTTTTGCGCAGCATGAATAATCATATTCCATCTTCCCTGCATTTTCTCCATCCACATGTGCAGGAAATTTAATAATCCATTCCTCTCCATTCACTGTAGTCATAATTTTGGGTCTGGCTCCACCACTTGTACCACCGAGACGATATAATTCATCCAATCTATCGGAGTATTCCGTATTTAGTATTTTCCGGCACTGCTCCGCAAGTTCATCCAAATCCACATCTCCATATTGTTCATCTATTTTTTTCTCTGGATAATAGGTAAGTGCTCCCATACCTGACTTTCCAACAATTGCCAGCCGATCCAGCACTGTTAATTTGTCTGGATTCTGCTTATGTGCACGTAGCAGACGATCCAACAACAATCTCCCCCAATTATCCGGCAAACTATCTGCAAATACTCCAAATAATCCGTCAAAATAATCTTTTGTCGGTACAAAAACCTGCTTTTTAAGGGGAAGTGAAAACGGACTGATCGGAAAACCATTTTCAATCCATTCTTCACTATATTGAAACGCAGCTTTATGGTCAGCTGTCATAGCCAGTGTTCCTACAAGTTTTTCATCATAAAATACCTGTAATGCATTACCTTCCCTCATTTATGACCTCCTGAATATCTTTATATGGAACATGCGTAAAAATATTTCTAAGCTCATCTGCAATATCCAAAGCCATGGCAATCTTTGTCAGTGATATCAATGATATCTGTCCGGTAGTTTCGAATCTCTTAATTGAACCATAGCTTACTCCGCTCATGGAAGATAATTTTTCCTGAGAAATAGAGCGTCGTTTTCTGATATTACGCACCCTTTGTGCAAGCTTCTGATCCAGTTCCTCTGCTGTTTCCCATACAAACTGCTCCATTTTCCCTCCTTGCTTTTTATTGTTTTATGGATATTATTTTATCCAAAATTCCGCCATTTCATTAAAATTAGACAATATTTTATCCAATATCATTCTATCATTTACTCTTTCATAAATCAAGCCTTTACCTATTCTTTATATATTATTGAAAATTTGTTGTTACTGTTCACACACCACTATCCCGAGACATACAAGCCAAAATTCCATTGCCGCAGGCAATCTGGAATGAATTTTGGCTACGTTACTGTGAACGGAGTGAACAGTAACGTAAATTTCTCAAAAAAAAGAAAAAGCACCTGCTGTATCGTCAGATTTGTGATATACTTTATGTATTACTTACAGACTCCCGGGGGAAACAACTATGCAAAATGTAATTCCCGATGAAAGATATTCTGTGGCTGACGAGGCCATTTTAGGTGCTTTTTTCAAATTGTTAAAAGAAAAGAAACCTGACAGGATTACTGTATCCGACATCACTAAAACAGCTGGTATTGCCAGAAGTACCTTTTATAATCACTATCAGGACATCCCTTCACTGATCTCTGCAGTTGAGGATAAAACTATTCATGATGTTTTTTCCATGATGGAAAATTTCCAGCCAAAAAATGACCGGGATATCTGCAGTTCCTATTTTCTGACTCTGTGCCGGTACACCATGGAAAATCCTTTTCTGTCCGGTCTTTTGAGCACGCCTCATGGCAATGATCTGTTTGAAAAAATGCTGACTATGCTCCATCATTATGTTACAGAAACTACATCTAATTCCAGGCCTGACAGGCATACAAAGGAAGAAGTTTCCTATGTGATCACCTGCGCCATCGGCAGTACCATCGGCGTTCTCCACAAATGGAGCCGGGATAATTTTAATCTGGCACCGGAAGTGATCGCTGATATTCTGTCTGAGGTTTTTTTATCCGGTATGCTTCCACTTTTATCTTAAGCCTCTGTCTTATTCCAGAGGCTCATCAATCAGGACATCCTGTCTCCTGATCTTTTTTGTTGTGTTGCGGATAAACGGATTTTTGCGGACAACCAATCCTGTAATGCGGCGATAGGTGGGCTGATTTCTGTTATATTCATCCAGAAATGCCTGAAGCTGTGCCTGAATTGCCTCTGCATCCAATGCTTTCGCTTCCACAACAGCCTGCTCCGGATAGATGCGGGCGGTCAATCCATTGTCCTCACCTGTGACGATCACTTCTCCTATCAGCGGATTCAGAGCCAGCTTATTCTCAATCTCCTCCGGAGATACATTTTCACCGTTGGACAGGATGATCAGGTTCTTCACACGTCCATTGATAAACAGATAACCGTCTTCATCCATATATCCCTTGTCACCGGTATGCAGCCAGCCATCCTTTAAAGTCTCTGCTGTCTCATCAGGCATCTGATAATATCCCTTCATAACACTGCTTCCCTTTACCAGAATCTCACCGTTTTCGAATCTGATTTCTGCATTTTCAAGTGGTTTTCCAATAGAACCCTTTTTATGATTTTCCGGTGTATTGTTGCTGATAACAGGGGAACATTCTGACATTCCATAGCCTTCCAGTACTTCGACGCCATATTCTGCAAAACGGTCAATATAATATGGATCCAGATGTGCACCGCCTGTAAAGATAATACGCAATTTTCCACCGAATACCTTTTCTGCCAGAACTGCCTTCGGAATTGACGGATCAGCGGCAGCCAGTCTCTTATAAATAGTTTCGATCATCATTGGAACCATAAGCATAATCTCCGGTTTGAAAATACTCATATTCCTTACCATATGGAGCAGGGAATCATTGATACAAAGAGTTGCACCCAGTGAAAATCCCTTCAGCCAGTCCATAACCAGACAGAATGCGTGATGGATCGGAAGCACACTGAGCACGGCAGTTCCCGGTTCTGCCGTAATCTTTACTGCCTCAACATTGGAAGCCAGATTATTCTGTGTCAGCATAACACCCTTGCTCTTTCCTGTTGTTCCGGAAGTGAAAATGATGGTCGCAATATCCTCTGCATCCGGGCAGACAGAATCTGATGATGCACTCTTTCCTGCATTTCGAAGTTCACCAATACCATATACCTTTGCCGGTGCATCTTCTACCTCTTCCTGAAGCATCCACACCTTCTGAAGTTTCGGGCAGTTTTCAAGAAATGCATCCAGATATGGTTTAAGCTTCGGACTTAAGAAAAGAGCTACGGAATCGGAACGGTTAAGCAGATCGATCAGATCCTCACAGGGAAGTGCGGCATCCAGCGGTACTGCAGTGGTACATCCGGTGATGATTCCCAGATAACTTTCCATCCACTCTACAGAACTGGTTCCGATCAGTGCAATGTGTTTGCCCTCAAAGCCTTCTGCAAGAAGACCTTTTCTGGTGGAAACTACATTTTCCATCAGTTCGCCATAGCTTCTTTCCATAATTTCCTTTTTCTTGAGCCATTTTACTGCTTTTACTTCATCAAATTTACGTACACTTTCTTCTAATATATTTCTGATCAGCATATCTGTCCCCCATTATTTTCTGAACTGTTCAAGTTATGGATATCCTGTCAGGTACAAAATATCCTTGACCCTGACATCTTTATAAGTTTTGCTTCGAAAAAAATTACTGAAGTTCTTCCAGCAGATTTAAGGCTTCGCCAAGAGTTGTGATCTTCAGCACTTCGCTCTCGTCAAGTTCAAGATCAAAGGTATCCTCAAGCTCACCTAAAAAGGACATAAAATCCAGAGAACTGAAACCCAGATCCTCGCGGAATCTCATTTCATTATTCATTTCTTCCGATGCTACCTTGCTATACTGTGCTACGATATTTTTAAATTCCATTTCCTTATTCATTGCATTTCCTCCTGATATTGATTTAGTTAAACCAGTTCCATAATTTCGCCGATGCTCATATCCGGCTCTGCGATTCCCTTGAAAAGAATACGCATCATATAATAATAGAGCAGTTCCATATCATGTTCCTCCAGATGAGCAGTCTGGTAATGATAGGAGAAGTTCATACCTCCATCTTCTGTATGGGATACAGTCAGATACATCTTCTTGGTAGCTGCACCGTTTGCAAACCATTTTGCATGCTGACGGATAGTTCCAAGCATTTCATTCTCTACCTTCACAGTCATTGGCTGGTAAGTCAGATAACAACTCTCATATCCTGTATGCTCCGGTGTATTGTATCTCTTTCTCATCTCATCCATAATAAATGCCGGATCGTAATTGCTGTGCATGTAGATACGATTCTGCATATTCTGGATCTCATAAGCAGCAGAAAGGAAATCTGTCTCCGGTGCGATCACTGTTCTGCATGGGAACATGATAGTTCTGCTTCCTCCTGAAGTCCATTCATCATGAGTAGAACGTCTGGATATAAAGTTCTGGATAGTGATATCTTCCTGTCCGTTATTTACCTTTGACAGATAGGTACGGATGCCAAGCAGAAGAAGGTTTGTCATAGACAGCTGATGGTTCATACAGAAATCGATCAGATTTTTAGTTGGTCCCGGCTCCAGATAATAATCCTTAACTGCCACAAACAGATCCTTCATCTCAATGTCAGAAGAACGAAGTTTTGGATTTCCATGACGTTTTCTTGCTTCCTCCAGTACGGACGGTCCCTGAATATCAGAATACAGAGGTTCGCCCAGTGCATCCAGCTGATCATCCCAGAATTTCTTATCTTTTGCAAAACGTTTCTCGTTGCCTGCTTTTGCAAGGTCTTTTTTCAGTACTGTCTCAAAGTCTGCCAGTTCCTGCGGATAGGCTGTTCCATATTTATAATAGGTATATAACTGAAACAGATCACCGATCATTACTACCAGACCACAGGAATCGATCAGTCTGTGATCCATATGTACAAAGAAACCATTATATCCTTCCGGCAGCTTCAGCATAGTAAACTCGCACATGGGAATGTCATCACCGTCAAAGGTTTCATATGCCCACTGCTGCATCAGCTCGTCTGCTTTTGCAAGGCTTCCCATTCCTGACAGATCCTTGAATCCGATATCTCTTGGATCCTGTTTTACAAGGTATTGCTGTACATTTCCGTCTTTATCAGGCTTCGTAAAACGGATTCTGGTGCATCCGGAACGTTCTGTCTCCATCTGAATACATTTTTTTAATAATCCAAAATCCAGTTCAGCCTGTACAGACGCCACAACACTGACACCGGATACCTGCTGTGTACCGTAATCCATGATCCAGTTATGGTGCATTTTCTGTGCTGCTGTTAAAGGATAGTAGTTTGTCATACTTTATTTAACCTCCATCACCCGTTTTTTCTCTTTTCCCGGGTACAAAAACATTACATACTTGTTCAGTAGCCCACAGTTATTTTAAAAATAATGTACTGGCAGCTACAACATTACTTTTTTAATTACGTGACAAAAATAGCACAGATTTTTCCCAAATGCCAGTACCCTCAGCACTTAATGAACACTTTACATAAAATTGACCGAGACTTATCATGCATTTAACAAAACGCATCTGATAAGTCCCGGTCAGGGATTGTTATCATTCATAATCGCCTTTGGCGGTTGAAAACAGTCACATTATTTTTCAGAATTACTGCCATCATATTTCTCAAAAAACTCCATCACTGTACGCTGATACAGTTCCGGATCTGCATAGGCACTGCACAGATGTCTTGCTCCCTGTACAATGACCAGTTCCTTTGGTGCTTTGCACAGCATATAGTTCTGGAATGAATTGTTCGGGTACACATAAGTATCCTTCTCTCCATGAAAGAAAAGGACAGGTCTTGTATTCCTTTTCATAGCTTCTGTGGTATCTGCATCTTTCATACGAAATCCTGCCACAAAATGGCACAGACAGTCCATTTCCTTCAAAAGCAAAGGGATATAATGCAGATGGAACCAGTTGTCAGCCATATCCCGCATCTGTCTTTCCATAGACTGAAAACCACAGTCTGCGATCAGTCCCTTCACCTCTGACGGAAGCCTGTATCCGGATGCCATCAGTACAGCGGCTGCTCCCATAGACTGTCCATACAGATAGATTGGAAGCTTTTCTTTATTTCTCTCGGACACATAAATTGCCCAACGCTGCACATCCCATTTTTCCTTTGCTCCAAAGGTAATATATTTTCCTTCACTTTCTCCACAACATCGCTGTTCCATAAACAGAAGATTACATTGATGCTCATGGAGATATTTTGCCATAAATGACAGGGAACCAAATCTGCTGCCCCTGTAACCATGGCTTAAGATAACAAACCGCTTTGCATGCTCTGCCGGCAGATAGAATCCGTGGAGTTTTAATCCATCCACGCTTTGGATATAACAGTCCTGCATCTTCTGAGTCTCGCACCATGCCCTGCTCTCATCATATTCCTTTGCGTATCCGTTTCTGGGATGATTATCCCGTATATGGGATAATTCAAACCATTTCTTTCTTTCCTTTTTCCTTCCCCCTCTTTTGCAGCAGACCACCATGTTAAAAAAGCGCCAGCCAATCTCCATAATTCCCGAGAAAAAAAGCAATACTGCTGCTGACAACCTGAAAAATTTTTTCTTCATCCGATTTTCTCCTCTTCTTACCTGTCAGAATGTGTTTGAAATAACTACACCACTTGCTTGTCTGCGAGTCCTGTTGTACAAATGAAAAAGCCTCAGTGTAGCCCGAAATATTCACGCCAGCTTTCTCATAATCTGCTTTCTGTAAATTTTCTCATAAATTCTTCATACTCACAAGGCTTCCCCCAGAAATATCCCTGTGTGAATTCCGGGTACAGTTTTCGGATCATGGCCCATTCCTGCTCATTTTCCACGCCTTCAATGCAAATCCTCATATCCAGATTATGGATCATGGTGCAGAACTGATTCAGCAGATAATATTCCTGTTCATCTGCAACTGCTTTCACAGTGAAAGAGCGGTCAATCTTAATGATCTCCGGTTTCAGCTCACTGAGATAATGGAAGTTCGAATATCCGGTTCCAAAGTCATCCAATGCAAGACTGATTCCCATCCGCCTCAGTTCTGTGAGAAAATGCTTCTCATTGATATTTTGTTCCAGAAGGTCACTCTCTGTCAATTCCACAATCAATGCTTCCAGCGGCAGTCCTGCTCTTTTCATTTCTGCACTGATATCCTGGATCACATCAGACTTGGATGCCTGAACCTGGGAAATATTAATACTCACTCTAAAATCTGGAAGTACTTTCCGAATCTCGCTGCATTTTCCCATAGCTTCTCTCATCATCCAGCGACCAACCGGAATAATAAGACCGGTTTCTTCCAGAATCGGAATAAACTCTGCCGGTGAAATCATCCCGAGTTTTTCAGAAGTAAAACGCATTAAAGCTTCTGCTCCATAAGGCACTTTTTTATCTTCAGCAAATACAGGCTGATAAAAAGCCGTAAAACCCTGGCAGCCATTGAGCACAGCTTCCCGCAGTTCCTGAGTAATCTCCCTCTTCCGGAGAAATTTTCTGTAGGTTTCCACGTCAAATATATAACAGCGGTTTCTTCCCAGCGTCTTTGCCTCATTCAAAGCAAAATCCGTCAGCTTCAGGGCTTCTGAATACTGATTTCCCTCTAATGCCGCAAATGACACAATTCCTCCTGAAACCGTATACATGACCTTAAACTCGTTAGATTCAATAAATCTGTCTGTTGCAACTCTCACTTTATCATAAAGTTTATCTGCATCCCTCACCTGGTCAGAAGAAACATCCAGAATCAGAAATTCATCTGCCACAAGCTTGTACACTTTCTGTCCTTCTGACAGGCATCCGGAAATACAATCAGCCGTTTTCCTAAGCACAAAGTCACCGTACTCCTGTCCGAAGTTATCATTTATTTCCTTAAAATGATCGATTCCAATACGAAGCAGATATCCTTTTTCCAGAGGAGTATCCTGTTGGTCCATATACTCCCGAAAGCCTTTTTCTCCCAACAGCCCGCTTACATTATCTGCCTTCTGTCTCTCTCCGATCTCATTGATACAACCGATCATGTAAAGAGGTTTCATGTTATCGTCGCGGACCAGATAGCCTTTGCACTGAATCCAGACCGGCATTTTTTTCAGATCCAGCCATCGATACTCCATACTATGAGTACAGCGATCTGTTTTAAGAAGATCATCTAATTCCTCTTTCATTTTTTCATAATCAGGTCCATACACAAATTCTTTATGATTCGAAATTACATTGTGAAAACCATTTTTCGGAATGCAGAAACGGTCAAGAGCCTGGTTTGCTATGTAATAAAGGTCTGTCCGAAAATCAACCACATACGGATAATTATCTGTAGTCGGGCTCAGAAGATCAATCACGCTGCAAAGCTCATCCACTGACATGCTCTGATACTTTTTCTCCTGCAGGATCACCTCATCTGTGATCTCCTCTGCCGAATGCTTTTCCATGCGGGAAAACAGATGATTCAGATCAGTTGACCGCGCAATCTTCTTCCTGCGCTTCTGACGGTACAACATGGTATCGCTTCGCCTTACAATATCTTTAAAATCAAAATCTATATCAGGCTGATAATAAGCGTATCCTGCTGATATACTAAGCGGATAATCCAGCTTGTGTGTTTTCGCTGTTTTTTTCAGAAGCAGCTCCAGGGTCTTCAGCCGTTCCGGAATCATATCTTTCTCGTCACTGTGATATACATACGCAAACTCATCACCACCGATTCTGAAACAGTTCTTCACATTCTGAAATGCCTGACTGATACACTGATAACACAGCTTCAGCGCCTCATCTCCCTTTTCATGTCCAAAATTATCATTTATCACTTTCAGATCATCCAGATCAAAAACCACCACACCTGTGGTACGCAGTTTAATTTCACCTTCATCCAGATATTTCACCATATCCTCGTAAGCATTTCGGTTCATGGCCTCTGTGAGCATATCCATATTGGCTATTTTCTGCAGATAAATCACCTTTTGCTTCTGGATATATTGATCGTAATATTGAGAAACCTGTATCCAGATCAGCATAATAATAAACAGCATAGTTCCCATGGAAAGCAAAATGGATATCTGTTCAAATCTTCTTAAATAATAAAAAATCATTTCCGCCATTCCAAATCCCATGACCACGCACATAGGATACCGAAATTTTTTGGCTACATCATTTTCTTTTTTTCCGGCTTCGTAAAGAATGATCACAACTGTATAAACCACATTTGCAACCATAATAACATGAATTACAGAAAGTAACCGGGACATATCAATAATTCCTGTACACTGAAGCAAAACATCGACTGCCATATTTGTAAGATAGAGGATGGAAAAAATCAATGCACCTTTGTGGTACCTGCTTTTGCAGATATCATATAACAGGAAATTAAATGGCACCGGAAAAAGAAAGAGTGAAAAATACTCCACAAAATATAAGGTTCTTCCATCCGGAATCAAAAACTGCAGAAAACCACATTGTACCAGTGTCCATACTGCGACCAGCAATGAAAAAAATCCAAGATTTAAAAAAATCTCAATTTTCGCTTCTGTCTTGTCGCTTCTTTTTCTTCGCGCTGCGCCACAATAGAGAAGTATGCAGATAACAGCGGCAAACAGGATTCCACAGCTGATCACCGGAATTCCAAGACTGTCCGTTAAGATTTTCAGAATACAATCGCCTCGTGTTCCGTATACAAGGCTGACTTCATTTCCATAATAGCCCTCATATACCGGAATAATTCTGACCTCCAGGTTTTTACCTGAACTGTCTCCGGGAATATCCACAATATGCCAGCAGCTTCCAGGTGTCTTCATAAAACCCGGAGCATCCGCTTCATTTCCATATTCATATATTTTTTCTCCATCCAGCCAAACTTCTGCAATGGTGTGGGTGGTTTTAAATAAGATAGATTTGGGAACATCGAAGTCTTCGGGCAGGGCAATATTCTCTGATTTGATTTCTCCCTCTTTCAGTTCTTTTGTTTCGCACCGGATCGTCTATCCCAGAACAATTTTTCTCTGGCCGTACTCTGTCTGAAAATCCAACCTGAAAAACAAATGGCGAATATCCCAAATGCAAACAGAGTAATCCATAGTTTTTTTTCTATTTTCATAGTCTCTCCCTTATCCAATATATCTGTATTCTGAGATATATCCAACAGTCAAACGGATAATATCAGATATTTTCTATATTTCGCACTTTCCATTGTATCACAGATTTCTGAATAATTGTTAGTGCTTTTTGACACTTTCTTTATTTTTAAAAACACAAAATTTTACGGCATTTTGAGTAAGAAATCAAAAAGCAGAAATGTCTTTCACGAATAAAATCGCTTCAGACATTTCTGCTCTATCTGCTGCCCTGTCTGATATACTTCAGACACAGGATAAATATACAATTTGGGGATAACGGTCTGCGTATTCTTTTTCCAGGCCGCATCTTTCCAGAAGTTCTTCCACTTTTCTACGGGTTTCGGTACGGCTTATCCCCATATTTCTCAGGCTTTCTCCGATTCCGTCCCCGAGCGTACAACGTGGGTCGAAGGATTCCATTGGCATCTGAAATACCATCTGAATATCCCTCTGCTACCTGAAAAAGCCAGTTTCCGCAATTATACTTTTCCAGATAGTCTTTCTTTTTTATAATAGTTATATCAGCAAAGCTAACGTTCCAACAACAATAAGAAGCAGTCCTGTCCCTGATTTCAATGACAGTTTTTCATGGAATACAATATATGAGAATGCAATGGTCACAAGGATACTCAGTTTATCAATCGGAACTACTACACTGGCCGGACCTGTCTGAAGTGCTCTGTAATAACATAGCCAGGAACCGCCTGTTGCAAATCCGGAAAGAATAAGGAACAGCCAGCTTTTTCTGTCAATGTTATTAACCGTATTCTGCTTTCCGGTCACAAATACTACAATCCACGCCATCACCCATACAACAGCAGTCCTGATCGCAGTTCCAAGATTTGAATTAACATCCTGAATTCCAATCTTTCCCAAAATAGAGGTAAGACTGGCAAAAACAGCGGAACCGACTGCATAAAGCAGCCACTTCTTATCTTCTGCCTTCTCCTTTGTTTCCTTTTTCTGTATCATCAGATAAGTACCGATACCGATAAGAATCATTGAAACAAATTTCAGCCACGTTATTTCTTCCCTGAGAAAAATAAAAGCCAGCAGCATCGTTATCACTGTACTCGATTTATCAATTGGTGTTACTTTATTGATATCTCCAATCTGCAGTGCTTTGAAATAGCATAGCCAGGATATCCCCGTTGACAGTCCTGACAAAATCAGAAAGATCAGGACTTTTGCTGAAATATCTCTGATTCCGCTTTGTGCCCCGACCACAAATACCATAAGCCATGAAAAGACTAACACTACACCGGTTCTTAATGCTGTCGCAACATTAGAATCTGTGTTTCTGATTCCGCATTTTGCCAATATGGCTGTCAAGCCTGCAAACAGAGCAGAACCAAATGCAAATAATATCCACATATTATTTTCCCTCCATTACCCAGGCAAATGCTTTCGCAATTCTTATATCCGGTTCTCTAAAATGATTGCCCTGATTCCATTCCAGGTTACAATTGATCCCATGCTCTATGAGCCACCCATATCCCATCCGGATACAGTTTCCAACCTGTGACATCACCGAATTTCTCGTTTTTTCTTCTCTGTCACCAAGACTTAGATAAACTGTCTCACTTTTAATTTCATGTTCCTTCATATACTCAATAAATCCCGGAAACCAGACAGACGGTGAAGCAGCTGCAATGCCGGAAAATACATCTGTCTGATATGCAGCCCATAACGAGAACAGCCCCGCAAGAGAATATCCCCCGATATAATATGTCCTGCTTTTGTCTGTGCATAATGTCAGAATCTGCTCCAGTGTCCTGACAGCACCATCACCAAAGTCTTCATTTCCGAACACTGCCGGTGCTTTCCATGGAGACAACTCATAATTCCACTCATCAACTTTTGCAGCAATGAGTCTGAAATCTGTTGAAGTCCGTTTTCGGATTTCTTCAACCTCATTCTTAAGAACAGATAATTCATGATCACCAGTCAACTGAATCAAAACAGTATCCGCATCTGGATTTCCATACTCATATATAGTCATATCTATCTGCTTACCTCGTAAAAATTTTTTACTTTCTCAAGTTCCTTGACTTAAATTTTATTTTCAGCAAATTCAGTCAAACAAAAAATCTCTTTATATTGACTCTATTCTTCACTTTCTTTATTCCAAGTCATTCATAATTTCATTTTAAGATGACCGTAATTCTGCTTTTCTTGTTTTAAGTCATTCATATTCTCTTCTATACATGACTGTAATTGTACTTTTTTCGTTTCAGGTCATTTTCATCGGTTTCTTAAGATGACCGTAATTATACTTTTTTCGTTTCAGGTCATTTTCATCGGTTTCTTAAGATGACCGTAATTATACTTTTTTCGTTTCAGGTCATTTTCATCGGTTTCTTAAGATGACCGTAATTATACTTTTTTCGTTTCAGGTCATTTATATTCCTATTTTCAGATGAACATAATAGATGAATTGAAATTTATAGTCATTATTTTTTCTTGTCTTATCACAAAACCAGTGCAATTATGTCTTTTTTCAGCAGGAGAATATACTGGTCTTTTTTACTTTGTCATAAAATCAAACACGCTCTAACATAATCCGCAGAATTTCTTTGTCTGTTTCTTTCATTCCTTCTTTGCCGATCTGTCCTACACAGCTGATGGTTTCGCCGGCTTCTTCCTTGAGGATTCCGGTATATGGCGCATAGGACTGACCGTTCATAGCAAGGTGATGTGCCAGGAATGCAGCATCAAGGCTGGCGGCGATTTTCGCTGCACAGGATATTTTCGCTCCATCACAGATGATTCCCGGAATATTGGCAAGAGTATTCTCTATGGTCTTCTTGATCACTGAAAGTTCGCCACCTCCCATGTAGGTAATCCCCGCACCAGCTGCACAGGATGCGGATACCGCACCGCAAAATGCGGAAAGTTTACCGATATACTGTTTCTGGTATACAGTTAAGAGGTTAGAAAATACCAGTGCGCGGTAAAGTACATAGTCCGGAAGTTCCATTTCTCTGGCATACACGATCAGTGGTACGGAACAGGCAATCCCCTGGTTTCCGCTGCCTGAGTTGATGACTACCGGCATATCGCATCCGCCCATTCTGGCTTCGGAAGCTGCGGCTGTGAGGCTGCGCATTTTGGTAAGCATATCATTGGAATAGGTTTCACGTATTATCCGGCCGATTCCAAGACCGTATTTACCAGTCATTCCTTCATGAGCGATTGCCATATTGCTGCGGATCTGATTTTCTATAATTTCTTTGACATCATCAATTTCTACAGTATCTGCAAATGTTTTAATGTCTTCCAGATTGAGCAGAGTTCTGTCTGCTGCAGCCGGAGTTTCACCGGATTTATGATCTGAATCCAGCAGGACTTCCTGGTTCTTTACGATCTTTGTTACATTTATATGATCGTATTTGATCTCCAGACTTACTGTGTCATCCCCTGCCTGCATTTCTATGATAAAGTGCAGGACTACCGGGGAGTCCAGAAGTTCTACTTTGCATATCTTTTTATCCAAAAGTTCACGACATCTCTTTCTTTCAAATTCATTTACATTCGAAAGAACTTCCATGTTCAGGGATGCGTTTCCGGCTACTGCACCGAGAACTACACCTGCTTCAATTCCAGTCAATCCGCCGGAGTTTGGAATGATAACACAACGGACATTTTTTATAATGTTTCCACTGCATTTTGCAGTGATATGTTCCGGTTCTTTTCCCAAAACTTCTCGTGCTCTGGCTGCTCCATATGCCAGCGCGATCGGTTCTGTACACCCCATTGCAGGAACCATTTCTTCCTTCAGGATTCCTATATAACTCTCATATATCCTTTCATCTAACATTGTGCTGATGTCTCCTGTTCATTTTAATTAATACATATGATGTTATCCACGAATTGCTCCGCTGCAAAGCAGCTCCCGCAATCTTCTGCATATTTAAGTATGACATAATACTATCAGAATGTCCAGAAAGAATCAGCTAAGATCTGCTTCGTAATCCTTTAATTCTCCGGATGCCGTTATTGATAAACAATAAACCTGACGTATACTATGAATGCTATTCTGTAAGATTTCCGCTGAAAAACTGTCTGATAATATAATCTGAAACACTTTCTCAAATCTGTGGTTTGCTTCCTGTAAAATATTGTCAGCAACTGTTTCTGTTCGCACATTACTATTGAACCGCAACCGGGAAAGTTCTATAATGAGTTCCGACATCAGAAATCGGGTAAATACAATATTTCCGATGACGGACATTTTTAAGAATACGAGGTGGATATTTATGAATATCAGCATACTGCTCATGGAACAGATCATTCAATTGTTTCTTATGATCTTCATGGGATATTTGATCGTGAAAGTTAGGCTTGTAAAAGATGAAGACAGCAAGGTTTTATCCAAAATCATTCTCTATCTGATCATTCCCTGTGTAATCATCAATGCTTTTCAGGTAGATTACACGATGAATACTGTAAAGGGATTGCTGCTTGCCCTGGCTGCATCTGTCATGACCCAGGTTCTTCTCCTGATCATTATCTCCATAGCCGGAAAGCTTTTACATCTGAATGAAGTAGAAATTGCTTCTGTTTATTATTCTAATTCAGGAAATTTGATCGTACCCATTGTGACCTTTATTCTTGGACAGGACTGGGTTTTATATGGATGTGTTTTTATGAGTGTGCAGCTTATCTTTCTGTGGACACACTGCAAAAAGATTATCAGCCGGGAATCTTCCTACGACTGGAAAAAGATTGTGTTAAATATTAACATGATTTCTATTTTTATCGGTGTTGTACTTTTTTTCGCAAAAATCCATTTGCCGGAGATCATCAATAATACTCTTGGCTCAGTGGGCAGCATGATAGGACCGGCCAGTATGATCGTAACCGGTATGCTGTTTGCAGGAATGAATCTGAAACAGATTTTTGCTGACAAAAGAGTATATTTTGTATCATTTCTTCGTCTGATTGCAGTGCCTTTGCTTGCACTTGTAATGATTAAGATCAGCCATCTGGCTATGTTCTCTGCAGACGGAAATAAAATCATGCTTATTGTCTTTCTGGCAATCATCACACCGTCTGCTTCCACAATAACCCAGATGTGCCAGGTATACGGAAATGATTCACGCTATGCCAGTGCCATCAATGTCATGACTACACTGTTCTCGATTATTACAATGCCGCTGATGGTAATGTTATTTGAAGCAGTTATATAAAACAATTACCTGCACATGAAAAAAGAAAGGAAATTACAATGAATATTACTGTTTATCTTGGAGCTTTGGAGGGGAATGATCCGGCACTTGGAGATGCTGTCCGGGAATTAGGAACATGGATTGGAGAAAGTGGAAATTCTCTAATATATGGCGGATCGAAGTCCGGTCTTATGGGACAGATAGCAGAAAGTGTGCTGAATGCCGGAGGAAAAGTAACAGGCGTGGAACCACAGTTTTTTATAGATTCTGAACTGCAGTATGATGAGATCACAGAACTGATTGTCACAAAAGATATGGCTGAAAGAAAAGCAAAAATGATTGAACTAGGTGATGCATTTATTGCATTTCCGGGAGGCACCGGTACTCTGGAGGAAATCACAGAAGTTATGTCCATGGTTTCCTTAAAACACCTTAATGCCCCCTGTATTCTGTATAATCTGAATGGATATTATGACAGCCTGAAGCAGCTTCTTGACCATATGATCAAGATGGGGCTGTCCTCAGAAAATCGTCAACAGGGAATTTATTTTGCTGATGATATGGAAGATATTAAAGCACTTCTGGCTACAGTAACTAAGTAAAATTCAGATCGTAAACAATTGTCAAACACCCCTGGGGGATATTTACCTATTCATATATTGCATAGTTCATACTACTTTTTTCATGGTTTGAAATCCCCCTGGGAGGCTTGTTCTTTCCCATAATTTTGTTAAAATATAATCAATGCAGAGATCATTAAATATCAGTCAGCGAGATACTTAATGATTCATGTATCCGCACAAAGATTTGTGTCAGACAACAAATAAAGGTGCACAGACCTCCGCGCAATGCGCATCTAAAAACTCATTAAAAAAAGTACTTCGTCCGCAGGAAGTACTTTTTTTTAACGAAAAGATAATTATCAATATTATGATAGCATCTTCAGTTCATGTTCTTCATTCATACAGGCAAATCTGGTACCGATAGTTTCAGCCAGTTGTCTGTTATGTGTAATCGTAATCAACGTTTTTCCTGCTTTATGAAAACTCTGCAGAAAATCCACCAGCATATCCTGTGTTTTTTCATCAAGTCCTGCAAGAGGTTCATCCAAAATCAGAACCTCAGGATTCAATGAAAGAATACATGCCAATGAAACCTTTCTTTTCTCTCCTCCACTCAGATGATAGGGTGGTCTATCTCTTAGTTTTTCCAATCCAAATAAGTGCAGGCAGTCTTCTGTTCTTTTTTTAATCTCCGCTTCCGAAAGCCCCATCTGGACCGGGCCAAATGCAATTTCCTCCTCCACACTTCCACAGAAAAGCTGGGTATCTGCATTCTGAAACACATATCCCATCTGCTGATGAAACCATTTTGCAAACTGGCTGTTTTTTAACGCTTTTTCAGTAATTTCATGTCCCTGATAAAAATATTTTCCTTCCGATGGAAAAATAATTCCATTCAATAGTTTAATCAGTGTTGATTTTCCACATCCGTTAGGTCCCTGGATAACTATAGAATCTCCTCTGTTTATGTGAAGATCCACATATCTCAGTGCAATTTCTTTTTCATATGCAAAACATACATTCTCAAGTCTGATCATAACTGCCCTCTTCTGTCTTTTCCTGTCAATTATCATATCTTTCTGTTCAGATACCAGAACAATACAATACATCCAGCCATAATAAAAGTGCTGAAAATATCCGCTGCACATAACGTGTATTTCTGTTTTTTCTTATACTCTCCTGTAAATCCACGACAACACATTGCTGCATGCATTTCTTCTGCCATTTCACCAGATTTCAGAAATGAGATTCCCAACACACCTGACAAAGCTTTTGCTTTCTGAGGATTCTTTCCCACTGACCTTAACCGGACAGACGTAAGAATAGCTGCACATATCTCTCCAAGCACCGAAATATATTTCAAAGTAATATCCAGCGTAAAAATAAATATGGATGGCAGCCGAAAAGTTCTCATACTCCCTGTCAGTTTATTCCAGGATGTCCCTGATGATAAAATACCAACCAGAGTTACAGATACATATACTCTTGAAGTAATATTCATTAAAGTCTGAGGAGTTCCCATAAATACAGATGGTAGAAGAATCAATACAGAAAACAGAACCGCACCTGCTGTTCCACTCAGGATCTGCCGGATGGCTTTTGCCGAAAAAAACGCCAGTCTGACCGTCACTGCTGCACACATGATCAGAGTAAACAGATAATTTCCCGAACATGCAGTAAGAACAATATACAGAAGTGTATAAAACAGTTTCAGAGAAGGAGTAGCAGAAAATCTGCTATCCTTCCCTTCATAAAATCCCATTTTTGCAAGCACAGATAAAACAGACTTCGTACTTTTTGTTAAAAATGCTTCTTTATCTTTAGATGGAACATAAGTTTCTCCGGAACACATCCAGTCCGGGAGCACAGTTTCTTCTTTTTTATAATCATTCATCTGTTATGCAGCCTTCTTCTTAAAATCAATTTTCTCTTTCATCATTGAAGAGATAATCTTAAAAATGATCACCAGAAGTGCCACACCCACAACCGCCGAAAGAATATATCCAGTCCACTCAGGTAACCCGGACATAGAATAATCAGGAAACAGGGTTGACAGTTCAAATCCATTGGTCATTCCTGACGGAGTGTATCCGAGCTGGCTTCCGCCACTTACCAGACCAGCGATTTCATCAGCACCCCATTCACCCCAGGCAGTACCGGTTGCCAGAAGTCCCAGAGGAGTCAGTACGATGAGAACAGCCATCAGTATATACAGTGGTTTAAATGCTGTCTTATCCGGAACAGCATCCAATGCTTTTGGTGTAACTTTTTCAACAAAGGTAAGTACCACTACTGTCAGAATAATTTCTGCCAGACCAAATAATGTAATATGTCCGATCATCATTGCAGGTATAGATA
>NZ_JBWJVQ010000140.1:0-25723 GCF_056339875.1 Blautia sp. ZXY-1-C6 | reverse complement strand
TTACAAGACAGAAAGAAATTGAGAAGAGTAGAAAAATTACAGAAAAATTGTGTAAAAAGAACTTCTCGTGGCTTGCTGAATTCAGTAAAGGAAAGAATTTGGAATTCCTTACAAAAGATGTTGTCCGTTCTTATATAAAGAAAATCTCTTTATATGAAGACAAACGTATAGAGATCGAATTTAAATTTCAAGATGAAATACAGGCGTTATCAGAAATTTTAGAGGAGGGGGTGATCAGATGTCAGATGGTAAATGCATAGTAAAGTATTTAAGATTGTCGCTGGAAGATGAGGATATGCTGGATGAATCCAATAGTATTACCAATCAGAGAATTGTGATTGGGCAATACATAGCCAGTAAAAATGAGTTCAAAAATACGGAAGTGTTAGAATTCAAAGATGATGGCTATAGTGGAACGAATTTCGATCGCCCAGGATTCCAAAGTATGATGGAATTAGTAAGAGATGGAAAAGTCAGCACAATTATAGTGAAAGACCTTTCTCGATTCGGCAGGAATCATATAGAGGTTGACACATATCTGGAACAAATTTTTCCATTTATGAATGTGAGATTCATAGCGATCAATGATAATGTTGATAGTATGAAATATGAATCTGGTATGCCGGGAATAGATGTTGGTTTCAGAAATATTATTAACGAACATCATAGCATTGATACTTCCGTTAAAGTAAAAAGAACTTTGATACAGCGTCAGAAAGCTGGAAAATATATGGGAGCGAGAGCACCGTATGGATATTTGAAGCCTGATGAAGATGTGACCAGCCTCGTGATTAATCCGGAGACAGCGCCTGTTGTGAAGATGATATTTCAGAAATATCTTAATGGAATGAATATTACTCAGCTGGCACGTTACCTGAATGAGCAGAAAATTATGAGTCCAGGTCAATATAAAAGAGAAGTTCTGAAAACTGGTGTGAAGAAAACAACAGAAAAATATATCTGGTATCCAGTAACTGTAAGACTGATACTGATGACAGAAACGTATACGGGAACTACGATTGGCGGCAAGTGGAAAGTTGCTTCGGTAGGAAGTAATAAGCATTTGAAAACAAAAGAAGAAGACTGGATTGTGGTTGAGGGTACGCATGAAGCGATTGTTTCTAAAGAGGTGTTTGATGCTGTACAGGAAAAGTTGGAATTAAATTCCAGAAAGAGGAGCAAAACCCACAATAATAATTATCCGCTGAAAGGATTGATAAAATGTGGGGGATGCGGTCAGAATCTACAGCATGTAACCAGATGCAATCCGCACTTTAAGTGCCCAAGGAAATTTAATGCGGCAAATCAAGATTGTGTAACAGACAATTTATATGATGACGAGTTCAATGAGATGATTTTCAGGGCAATAAAGCTGTTTGCAAAGATCAGTGATGATGCTGAACCGGTACTCGAATTACAGAAAGCAGAATTAAAATCAAAAGTGAATGGAGCTGCAAAAAAGATTCGGGATGCCAAAGACAGTATTAGCAGATACAAGCACCAGAAGACTGAACTATATATGCGATATGCAATGGAAGAAATCTCAGAAGAAGAGTTCACCAGAAAAAATGACAAGCTGGATAAACAAATTGAGAAAGAAACCTTAGCGATAGCGCAAATGGAGACAGAACAGAGTGAAGCGGCTGAACGTTTATTTGAACTTCCGCCCGATGGCAGACAGTGCCTGACGGACCTGATCGAAGGAAATAAGCAATTAACCAGAGAGATAGCAGTAACTTTTATTCGTGGTATCAAGGTATATAATGATAAGCGAATAGAAATTGAATGGAATTTTGCTGATGAGCTGGTGGAGTATGTAGAGCAGGTGCAGAAAATCTGCAGTTGAAGTGATGATGGACAAATTACAAAAATTTTGTGTCATTAGCTTGACACAAGGGGGACGTCACGCTGACAATACGGTGGATTTACAGGAATTCATGATCATGCCGACGGGAGCGGAAAATATGGAGCAGGCGATCCGAATGTGTGCGGAAGTATACCAGTTTCTCAGAATTATCCTGAAACAAAAAGGTCTGTCAACAGCAGTCGGGGATGAGGGAGGTTTCGCACCGGATCTTCCGATTCAGAAAGCGTCCTGGAAGTGATTCTGGAAGCAGTAAAAAAGGCAGGGTATGAACCCGGAAAGGATATCAGCATTGCAATTGATGCTGCGGCAAGTGAACTGTACGATGAAGAAAGAGGCGTTTATGTTTTCCCCGGAGAAGGAAAAATGAAAGGGGAAGAAGTTCTCAGGGATTCCGGCGAGATGATAGAATATTATGAAAGACTTGCAGAGAAGTTCCCGATTGTTTCCATTGAAGATGGACTTGAGGAAGATGACTGGGAAGGCTGGAAACAGATGACAGGAGAAAAAGACTGGGAGACAAAATACAGCTCGTAGGTGATGATCTGTTTGTCACGAATATCAAACGTCTTGCATGTGGTATCAAACTGGGAGCGGCAAATGCCATTCTGATAAAATTAAACCAGATAGGAACACTTTCAGAAGCATTGGATGCAGTGGAAATGGCACAGAAAGCGGGATACAGGGCAGTAATTTCTCACAGATCAGGAGAATCGGAAGATTCATTTATCGCAGATCTGGCAGTTGCCACAGGTGCCGGCCAGATTAAGACAGGTGCACCCTGCCGTTCGGACCGAAATGCCAAATATAATCAGCTTCTTCTGTATCCATGAGGCATTGGGAGAACTGGCAGTGTATGAAAATCCTTTTAGAAAGAAAATGAAAAAAATTGTTAAGAAACCTGACAAAAACTCTGAATTGTGGTTGAAATCCCCATCCGGCTATGTTACAATGAAACTCAGTTGATTAGGAGGTGTAACGAAGTGCAGATTATTAAGATCATTCTGAGTGTCATTTTCATAATAGATTGCATCGCTCTTACAGTAGTAGTTCTTATGCAGGAAGGTAAGCAGCAGGGACTTGGTGCTATCGCCGGAGCAGCAGAAACATACTGGGGTAAGAACAAAGGTCGTTCCATGGAGGGCGGACTTGTTAAGGCAACCACTATTATGGGAATTTTATTTTTTGTAATTTCTGTAGCATTAAATATGCTTGGTTAATCAGAAAAGAAATTTGAAACACTCTTGTTATGTGCAAGAGTGTTTTTTGTGTCATAAAGAGCTGAATCAGATAAAAGTCCTCTGCGGAGGCTGTGAGGAGTAATATGAGTAAAAAAGATATGGACAGAAGAAAAAAGTTTATCCTGGAACTGATGGGAGATCCTATTTATCAGCCAATGAGACTCCGCGAGATTTCTTCTCTTCTGAGACTTTCAAAAGAAGAGAAAAGAGAGCTGTATGATGTTCTGGACGAACTTTGCGAGGAAGGAAAGGTATCTGTAGACCGCAAGGGCAGATATGAAAAGGTCAAAGGAAAATGGAAAAAGAAAAAAGATGACCGTTATTACGATGACCGAAGAGAAGAATCACGGATCAGAGTATGGCAGAAAGAAGAAAGATAAAAATAAAAAAGATAAAAATAAAAAAGAGCAGCCGGAGGGAATCCAGGCTGAGGGAACCTTCATCGGACATCCCAAAGGTTTCGGCTTCGTAGAAATTGAAGGGCAGGATGAGGATATCTTTATTCCTGAAAGTGATACAGGAACAGCTATGCATCAGGATAAAGTAAGGATCATCATCAGAAATGACAAAAAAGAGGGAAAACGCCAGGAAGGCGTAGTTGTGAAGGTTCTGGAGCGTGGTATGCCTGAAATTGTAGGAACTTATCAGTTAAATCGGGATTTCGGTTTTGTGATCAGTGATAATCCGAAATTTTCCAAAGATATCTTCATTCCGAGAAAAGAAGCGGCAGGAATAAAAAATGGTGATAAAGTAATCGTGGTGATTACAGATTATGGCTCCGGAAATAAGAATCCTGAAGGAAAAATTAAGGAGAATCTGGGAAATATCCGAACACCGGGTACAGATATCCTGGCAATCGTCAAGAGCTTCGGAATCCCAAGTGAATTTCCTGAGAAAGTAATGAAGCAGGCTCAGCGTGTTCCGGATCATGTGCTGGATGCAGACAGAGATGGAAGACTGGATCTGAGACATCTGCAGACAGTCACTATTGATGGCGAAGATGCCAAAGACCTGGATGATGCGATTTCCCTGACAAAAGAGGGGGACATTTACCATCTGGGAGTCCATATCGCAGATGTAAGCAACTATGTACAGTACAACAGTGCTCTGGACAGGGAAGCACTGAAACGTGGAACCAGTGTTTATCTGGCAGACCGCGTTGTGCCAATGTTGCCGGAACGTCTTTCCAATGGAATCTGTTCTCTGAATCAGGGAGAGGACAGACTGGCGTTGAGCTGCCTGATGGACATTAACGAAAAGGGTAAGGTAGTTTCCCATCAGATCGCGGAAACAGTGATTAACGTAAATGAGAGAATGTGCTATACTGATGTAAAGAATATTCTTGAGGACACAGACGAAGAAGCAAAGAAACGGTATGAGGCACTTATCCCGATGTTCTTTATGATGAAAGAACTGTCCGGAATCTTACGAAACAGCCGTCATCACAGGGGTTCCATTGACTTTGATTTTCCGGAGAGCAAGATTATTCTTAATGCAGCAGGAAAAGCAATCGATGTTAAGCCATATGAAGCAAATGTGGCAACCAAAATCATTGAAGATTTCATGCTGATGGCAAATGAGACTGTGGCACAGGAATACTGCACAGAAGAGATTCCGTTTGTATACAGAACCCATGATAATCCGGATCCGGAGAAAGTGGAGAGTCTTCTGACATTACTTCACAATCAGGGTGTGAAGATTCAGAAAGCAAAAGAAGAGATCACTCCAAAAGAAATTCAGCAAATCATCGAAAGTATCGAAGGGCTTCCGAATGAAGCAATGATCAGCCGTCTGGTGCTGCGTTCCATGAAACAGGCGAAATATACAACAGAATGCAGCGGTCACTTTGGACTGGCAGCAAAATATTACTGCCATTTTACATCTCCGATCAGAAGATACCCTGATCTGCAGATCCACAGGATCATTAAGGATAACTTACGAGGCAGACTGATGCGTGAAGGCAGAACCGAACACTATGCTGAAATCCTTGATGAAGTTGCGAGACAGTCCAGTGTATGTGAACGCCGTGCAGATGAGGCAGAACGTGAATCAGACAAGCTGAAGAAAGCAGAATATATGTCCTACCATCTGGGAGAGGAATTCGAGGGAATTATCTCAGGCGTTACCGGATGGGGGCTTTACGTAGAACTCCCGAAATACAGTAGAAGGTCTGGTACATGTCAACACTCTGCGGGATGACTACTATATCTTCGACCAGGAAACCTACGAACTCCGCGGAGAGATGACAAAGAAAGTCTACAAATTGGGAGATAAAGTCTGTGTCCGTGTGGCAGATGCAGATAAAATGCTCAAAACAGTAGATTTTGAGCTGGTTGCTGATATCTGGAATGATGAAGAAGAGAATTAAATAAAAATGGCTTGGAGGATATTATGGCAAAGAAAAAAGGAATGAAGCTGATTGCCAATAATAAAAAGGCATTTCATGATTATTTTATAGAAGATACTTATGAAGCCGGTATTGCCCTTGCAGGAACAGAAGTAAAATCCCTGCGTATGGGCAAATGCAGCATCAAGGAATCCTTTATCCGTGTAGAGAACGGAGAGGTTTACATCTACGGAATGCATATCAGCCCTTATGAAAAAGGCAATATTTTCAACAAAGACCCGTTGAGAATCCGTAAGCTTCTGCTTCACAGATATGAGATCAATAAGATTGAAGCAAAGCTCAAAGAAAAAGGGTTAACTTTAGTACCTCTGAAAGTTTATTTCAAAGACAGTCTGGTAAAAGTGGAAATTGGAATGGCTCGAGGCAAGAAACTTTATGACAAGAGACAGGATATCGCAAAGAAAGACCAGAGAAGAGAAGCAGAGCGTGAATTTAAGGTTAAGAATCTATATTGATAATATTACTAAATCCTTTGGCTCAAAATTGTGAAATGTTATGAAAAAATTAATGGATATTGCAAAAATATTCGAAAATTCTTATAATCTATCATATAGATAAAAAAATAACAATTCATTTTCAGGCAGATGAGCTGAAAGGAGTGGTGCCCTATGAAAACAATCACGATCAGCAGACAGTATGGAAGCGGTGGAAGATATATTGCAGCTTTGCTTTCAGAAAAAATGGGAGTTCCCTGTTACGACAGTAAATTTTTGCCGAAGGAAGCAGAGAGGCATGGAATCAGTCAGGAAATCATCAATGAATTTAAAGGCAAGACCAGTCTTCTTTATGCAATCGGAGTAATGATGTCAGAAGAATCGCAGGATAAAAAACGCCTGACGATTCCGGAGAAGATGTTTCATGCGCAGAAAGAGACAGTGAAGCGCCTGGCACAGGAAGGTCCATGTATTTTTGTGGGAAGATGTGCAGACCAGATTCTGAAGGATGATAATCAGCTGCTTCGCGTGTATATTTATGCATCTGATATGGAAGACCGTATTAAACGGATTAAGAAAAATAAGCATATTTCTCAGGAGGAAGCACTTGACAGGATTGCATATAAAGACCGTCAGAGAAGAGATTATTATAACTTTTATACAGGACATGAATGGGGAAAAATGGAAAATTATGATATCTGCCTGAATACTTCGGTTTTATCAGAGGAAGAATGCGTGGAACTTCTGATGAAGCTGGCAGGATAGAAATATATTAAATATGACCACAAAGAGATGAGAAAGGACTGCCAGAGCAACATGGTAGTCCTTTCGTTACTGTTCACTGGTAATATTCCGCGAGGTGTTTTTTGCGAGTGAAAGTCACAGTAACATCCTTTCTGGTGAGTATCCGCTGATTACAGTGAGCGTTTCCTTTTGTGCAATAATATGAAGTAGGAAAAATGTGATTTTTTCATAAGAATGCGTCCGCAGGCAGAAACTTTAAAAACCTGAAAGTCTTAAAATTGTATGAAATCGGCAGAGGCTTAGTTGACAAGTTTTCGATACTCTGCAATAATAGGGAATTGAAAAAATGACATTGTTAAAAAGAAAAAAGATATTCCATATAGCAGGAGGGAATATATTATGAAGAAACGTTATTTAATACTGGCAGGTCTGTTAGTAATGACAGTGGCAGCTGCCGGATGTGGTAAGAAAAAGACAACAGAGACAGCACCTGTAGAGGTAACAGCTACCCCGACTCCTGAAGTAACCAAGGCAGTCGATATGGTGGATATGCAGCAGACAGCAGATGAAGACATAAAGAATGTAATGGGGGAGAAAACTTCCACAGCATCTAAGATTGTGTTTGTAAATAATACAGGGGATGACATCCAGTCACTCTATATCCGGACTCATGTGGATGAAGACAGTGAGGATTATGATGCAGACGAGGATGGAGGATGGGGAGATGATCTCATCAATGGAATGTTTACCCTGACAGATAAGGACAAGGCACTGTATTATATGCAGACTGCAAATACACAGACTGCAAATACACAGACTGCAAATACACAGACATCAGATACACAGACAACAGATACACAGACAACATCCAACAAGAGTACAGCTTCCTATGATATCCGTATTGCATATGCTGATGAGGACAAGAATGAATGCTTTTTCCGCGATATTCCGCTTGGAACAATTTCGCAGATTACGTTATGTATGGATGGCACAGATGATGATGCGATCCCATATGCAAAATATCTGACAGGTACATCAACAAAAGAAGTATCCACGCTTGATGCGGTAAAGGAACGTCTTGGAATTACAGATGACAGTGAGTCTGAATCAGATTCCACAGACGACAGTGATAAGAATTCTGCAGATGATTCAGATTCCACAGATAGTAACAACAGTTCTGATCAGAATAATAACAGTGGCAATGGAACCGGGGATAGTTCAGATGATCCGGGCAATGGAGGAAACTCAGACGATCCGGGTACTAATGATGATCCGGGCAGTAACGATGATCCGGGAAATGGCGGCGATATGATTTCCACAGCAGAACAGTATATCGGTCAGTCTCTGGATGCACTGGAAGGCGCATGCGGTTCTCCACAGGGCAGCAGCTATGAGGATGATCCTGAGACAGGTAAAACAGGATTCCATTATTACAGCAATTTCACAGTTTCTACAACAGTTGATGAAAATGGTAATGAAATTGTTGCCGGAATATGGTAGAATAGAACTACGAATGTAACAGAGGAGGTATTCCGATTCCTCTGTTACCTGCGATAAAATTAATTTCAGGAGACAGTTACTATGAAACGTGTATTATTAAAATTAAGCGGTGAAGCCCTTGCCGGTGAAAAGAAGACCGGATTTGACGAGGCGACTGTTATTGAAGTTGCAAAGCAGATCAGGACAATTGCTGAGGAAGGACTGGAAATCGGCATCGTGATCGGCGGAGGTAATTTCTGGAGAGGACGCACCAGTGAGACTATCGACAGGAATAAGGCTGATCAGATTGGTATGCTTGCAACAGTTATGAACTGTATTTATGTATCTGATATCTGCAGATACCTTGGATTAAAGACAGAAATCTTTACACCATTTGTATGCGGTGCATTTACAAGCCTTTACTCTAAGGATGCAGTGGAAGCAAGCTTTGCACAGGGCAAGATCGTATTCTTTGCAGGCGGTACAGGACATCCTTACTTCTCCACAGATACAGCCACTGTACTTCGCGCAGTAGAGATCGAAGCAGAAGCAATCCTTCTTGCAAAAGCTGTTGACGGAATTTATGACAGTGATCCGAAGACAAACCCGAATGCAGTAAAATATGATGAAATTTCCATTGAAGAAGTAGTTGCAAAGAAACTGGCAGCTATGGATCTGACAGCATCGATCATGTGTATGGAACAGAAGATGCCGATGCTGGTATTTGCACTGGATGAAAAAGACAGCATCATCAATGCAGTACATGGCAAATTTGTCGGAACTAAGGTTACTGTATAAGTAAGGCTTATAAGTCAGTTTACAGAGAAAGTGTAATATAAAAACTATAAAAAGAGGGAGACGAACCTAATGGATGAGAGAATTCAGAAATATGAAGAGAAGATGAAAAAGACACTGGCAAGCCTTGAGAGCGAACTGGTTACAATTCGTGCAGGACGTGCGAACCCGCATATCCTTGACAAACTCGCCGTAGATTATTACGGAGCTCCGACACCTCTTCAGCAGGTGGCAAATATCACTGTCCCGGAAGCTCGTATGATCCAGATCCAGCCATGGGAAAGCAGCCTGATCAAAGGAATTGAGAAAGCAATCCTTACCTCTGACCTTGGATTAAATCCAAGCAACGATGGTAAAGTAATTCGCCTTGTATTCCCGGAACTTACAGAGGAACGCCGTAAGGAACTGGTTAAAGATGTCAAGAAAAAAGGCGAAGCAGCCAAAGTAGCAGTCCGCAACATTCGTCGTGATGCAAATGATGCATTTAAGAAACTTGCAAAACAGGATGTATCTGAGGATGAGATCAAAGAACTTGAGGAGAAAATCCAGAAGAGCACAGATAAATATATCAAAGAAGTTGATGCGGCAGTGGATGCAAAGAGCAAAGAAATCATGACCGTATAAGGGAAACGAAAAGGAGAGCTCCATGAATGCGGGCTCTCTTTTTATCTGAATGAGATAATGGACCGGAAACTGTGGTTCATTATGATGAGACAGTAAGGTTAAAGGAATAACAGGATAAGAAAAGGAAACAAGAGTATGAATGTACCAAATCATATTGCCATTATTCTGGATGGTAATGGACGCTGGGCGAAGGCAAAGGGAATGCCCAGAAGCTACGGACATGTGCAGGGCTGTGCAAATCTGGAAACAGTCTGTGACTATATGAAGGAGCTGGGAGTCAAATATGTGACTGTATATGCTTTTTCCACAGAGAACTGGAAACGTTCCAAAGATGAGGTGGACGGTCTGATGAAACTGTTCCGAAGTTATCTGAAAAAATGTATTAAACTGGCAGATAAGAACAAAATGCGTGTCCGGGTGATCGGAGAGGTTTCGGCATTTGATCAGGATATTCAGGAAAGTATTGCACGTTTGGAACAATATTCTCAGAAATATGATGAAATCTATTTCCAAATCGCATTGAACTACGGCAGCAGAGATGAGATCATAAGAGGTATCCGCAAACTTGCTCAGGATGCTGCAGATGGAAAAGTAAAGCCGGAAGAAATTGATGAGCATGTTTTTGACAATTACCTGGATACGGCAGGAATCCCTGATCCGGATCTGATGATCCGCACAAGCGGTGAATTGAGACTTTCCAATTTTCTGTTATGGCAGATGGCTTATACAGAATTTTATTTCACAGATGTGGCATGGCCGGATTTTAATAAAGCAGAGCTGATTAAGGCTATTGAGAAATATAATCAGAGAGACAGAAGATACGGCGGAGTTAAGGAGGAGTAAAGAATGTTTAAGACAAGACTCTTAAGCGGAATCCTGCTTGTGATTATTGCGCTTGCCACTATTATCAGCGGTGATTATGTGCTGTTTTTCACACTTCTTGCGGTTTCTCTCATTGGAATGAGAGAATTGTACAGAGCAATGAAGGTGCAGGATGAGAAGATAAATCTGCTGGCAGCAGCAGGCTATTTAGGCGCAGTATTATATTATCTGGCAGTACTGCTTGATTTTGAGAGGTATGGAGTGCTGGCAATCATTTTCGGACTTGTGCTGCTCATGTTTGTATACGTGTTCACTTATCCAACCTATGAGGCAGGGCAGGTAATGCCTGCACTGTTTGGTATTGTGTATGTGGCAGTTATGTTGTCGTTTATTTATCTTACCAGAGAGCTTCCCGGTGGAAAGTTCCACGTATGGCTGATCTTTCTGTGCTCATGGGGATGTGATACTTGCGCATATTGTGTGGGAATGCTGATCGGTAAACATAAAATGGCACCTGTCCTCAGCCCTAAGAAATCTGTGGAGGGAGCTGTGGGTGGTGTGGCAGGAGCTGCACTTCTTGGTGTGATCTATGCAGCAGCCACTCAGGGACCGATGCTGGAATATGCTGTGATCTGTGCAATCGGAGCGTTGATTTCCATGGTAGGCGATCTGGCTGCATCTGCGATCAAGAGAAATCAGGGGATTAAAGATTATGGAAAATTAATTCCGGGACATGGAGGAATCCTTGACAGATTTGACAGTGTGATTTTCACAGCACCGGTTATTTATTTCCTCTCTCTTGTGATGATTGAGATCTAGAGCGTGTCTGAAAAATCATTCCCGCAACCTGCACGCCCCACTTTGCGGGATATTTCACCCGAATTCAGTTGCCGTAGCCCGCTACGGCGCCCTCATCCGGGCAAAATATCCCACAAATTGTGACGCACATCTTGCAGAAAGCCTTTTTCAGACGCGCTCTAACGGAGCATATATTCTTCTGATATACATGTTTACAGTATTTTCTGATATGAGAACTGTCAGGTCAGAAGTAATTTTATAAAATTGTTGTATAAGTATTGAAATGAGGTACAATATGAAAAAAGTAGCAGTCTTAGGTTCTACAGGTTCGATCGGAACACAGACACTGGATGTGGTACGTGCAAATGATGACCTGGAAGTAGTTGGGCTTGCAGCAGGCAGCAATGTAGAAATGCTGGAGAAGCAGATACGTGAATTTCATCCCAGACTTGTTGCAGTCTGGAAAGAAGAGGCAGCCAGAGATCTGGCAGTACGTGTGCAGGATCTGGATGTAAAAATCGTAAGCCAGATGGGTGGTCTTATCGAACTTGCCAGAATGGAGGAATCAGACATTCTGGTGACCGCTATCGTAGGAATGATAGGAATCAGACCAACTATGGAAGCAATCCTTGCAGGTAAGGATATTGCTCTGGCAAATAAGGAAACACTGGTAACAGCCGGACATCTGATCATGCCGCTGGCAAAGCAGTTCGGTGTGCAGATCCTGCCTGTAGACAGCGAGCACAGTGCTATTTTCCAGGCACTTCATGGAGAGAAAAGAGAGCAGATACATAAACTGCTCATCACTGCATCCGGCGGTCCTTTCCGCGGAAAGAAAACAGCAGATCTGGAGAAGGTGACTCTGGAGGATACGCTGAAGCATCCGAACTGGGTAATGGGACAGAAGATTACAGTGGATTCTGCAACTCTGGTAAATAAAGGTCTGGAAGTTATGGAAGCCAGATGGCTTTTTGATGTAGATCTGGATCATATTCAGGTTGTGGTTCAGCCGCAGAGTATTATCCACTCTATGGTGGAATTCGAGGACGGTGCAGTGATGGCACAGCTTGGAACACCGGATATGAGACTTCCGATACAGTATGCATTATGCTACCCGGACAGAAGATTTTTAAAAGGCGACAGACTGGATTTTCATATGTTGAAGCAGATCACCTTTGAGGAGCCGGACAGGAAAACTTTTAAAGGTCTTCCAATGGCGGTGGAAGCGGCAAGGGCAGGCGGCAGTATGCCAACCGTTTTTAATGCTGCAAATGAGCTGGCAGTCCGCAAATTCCTTCAGAAAAAAATCAGCTTTCTGGATATTTACGAGATTATCGGGCAGTCTATGAGCAGACATACAGCAGTAAAGGATCCGGACCTGGATCAGATTCTGGAGATTGAGAAAGAAACTTATCGTTGGATTGAAAGCAGGTGGTAGATTGAAAATTATTATTGCAATTGTCATATTCAGTGCAATCATTCTCTTTCATGAGCTGGGACATTTTCTTTTTGCAAAGCTGAATAAGATCGTGGTCACAGAATTCTCTCTGGGAATGGGACCAAGACTTTTCAGTTTTGAGAAAGGAGATACCAGATATTCACTGAAACTTCTTCCTATCGGTGGCTCCTGTGCCATGCTGGGGGAGGATACGGACATAGAGAATGAACCGGGAACTTTTAACAGTGCGTCTGTGTGGGGCAGGATTTCCGTAGTTGCCGCAGGACCGGTATTTAACTTTATCATGGCATTTGTATTGTCTGTGATCATTGTAGGTGCTGTAGGATATGAACCATCCAGAGTTCTTTCCGTAAAGGAAGGTTCTGCGGCTGAGGCTGCAGGACTGAAAGAGGGAGATATTATTACCGGTTATCAGGGATATCACATTGATCTGGGAAAAGATCTCTATGTATATTCCTATCTGAACCAGCTGAAAGAGGGAGATACCATTAACCTGACTGTTAAGCGTGACGGAAAGAAGATGGATATTTCCTATAAGTCGGATACAAATGTGAGATACCTTCTGGGCTGCAATTTCAACGGGGATGATACTTCTGCCATGACAGTAGAATCTGTAATGGATGGAATGCCGTTGCAGGAAGCAGGGATTCGGCAGGGAGATGTGATCACATCCATTAATGGAGTGAAGATTACAAATGCAGCAGATTACCAGAAATATATTCAGGAGAATCCGCTGACAGAAAAGTCTGTAAGGCTTACCTATTCCAGGGACGGACAGGAATATGATATTACGGTTACACCAAAAGAATACCGTACGGCAGAATCAGGATTTACCTACAATATGTATTCTGAAAAAGCAAAAGGGCTGAATGTAGTCAAATATGGTGCCGTAGAAGTAAAATATATGGTACGTACAACGATTCTCAGCCTGAAAGAGCTGGTCAGCGGAAAGCTTGGAATGAAAGATCTGAGTGGTCCGGTCGGAGTTGTGGATGCAATCGGAACTACGTATGAGGAAAGCAAAAGCGAAGGAACCATGATCCTGTGGATGAATATGCTTAATATGGCAGTTCTGCTCTCTGCAAACCTTGGAGTTATGAACCTCCTTCCGTTTCCGGCACTGGACGGTGGACGGCTGGTATTCCTTGTCATAGAGGCAATCCGCAGAAAACCGATTAACAGACAGGTGGAGGGCGGCATCCATTTCGCAGGGCTGATGCTGTTGATGGCGCTGATGGTATTTGTCATGTACAATGATATTGTCAAACTGATCTGAGATAAATGATAGACAGAATATTTTTATAGATAGTTAGCTCGGGCAGAGCGTGAAAAAAGTGAATAATGTAAAAATATTTGCAAAAAAGACAGATTTTTAAAAAAGAGAAATCTGTCTTTTTTGTAGAATTGTTATAGTTGACGGATGTCGGATTCTTTTATAATAAAGGTAAAGAATTTTTGACATTGCGAAAAATTATAGTTTGTTATATACTGATTTTCTGGCAGTATTGAGAATGTGACATCTGTCTGAGTTTGTCTGGAGGAGAGAAAAAAGTTATGCCTATTGGAATAATTATCAATGCATTATCCATAGTTATCGGCGGAATCCTGGGGGCTCTTGTGGGGCACAAATTAAGTCCGAAATTCAAAGAGGATATTACTCTTGTATTCGGGGTATGCTCTATGGGAATGGGAATCAGCACCATCGGTCTGATGGAAAATATGCCGGCGGTTATTTTTTCTGTTGTGATCGGTACAGGAATCGGACTTGCGATTCATCTTGGAGAAAGGATCAATGCCGGTGCCGGTGTTATGCAGCGTGTGATCGGCAAATTTATCAAGAATTCAAATTCAGAGCTTTCTGAGGATGAGTTTATGAATACACTGGTGACGATCATCGTATTATTCTGTGCAAGCGGAACAGGAATCTATGGCTCTATCGTATCCGGAATGAGCGGGGATCATTCAGTGCTGATCTCCAAATCTATTCTGGATTTATTTACAGCAGCTATTTTTGCCTGCAGCCTGGGAATGGTAGTGTGTATGATCGCCATTCCGCAGGTGATTATTTTCCTGATCCTGTTCTTTGCAGCAACGGCGATTTTTCCGCTGACTACGCCGGGCATGATCAATGACTTTAAAGCCTGCGGAGGTTTCCTGATGCTTGCAACCGGTTTTCGTATGGTAAAACTGAAGAACTTTCCGACTGCGGACATGATACCGGCGATGGTGCTGATCATGCCTATGTCATGGTTCTGGGTGAATTATATATTGCCGTTAGTATCATAAGTTAAGCTGGCAGATTTTCATTTCTGAGTTCAGAAACGGAGATCTGCTTTTTTTTAGGTCAATTACAATCAAAATTATAGATGAATGTAATGGCGCTTATAAAAAACTAACCAATAGTTAATAGAAAATTTCTTCCTGATATTGTATTGTAAATATATAATAAATCTGAAAAAATATCAGGTGTATCAAAAGTATTTCCTGATATTTGCCTGAAACTATAATGGCACATCAAGAGAGGAGGAGATTTTTATGAGTATGAAAAATCGATTTGCAGGAAAATGTAGAAGCTATCTGGCATTTTTTCTTCTGGCGGCATTTGCGGCACTTTTATTTTTCCCAAGGGTAGCATCGGCTGCTGCCAAGCCAACTGCCAAACAGCTTAAAGTAACCTACAGAGGATTCGAATATGACAATGATACAGCAAAGTTATATCTGAAGCTGAGTCTGAAAAATACTTCGAGTTACACGATTACAAAAGTGAAGATGGGATATGAGATACCTATTATGGAGGATGGAACCATAACCCAGACCTTCAGTGTAACGATTAATCCCGGAAAGACAGTGAATAAGACGGTTTATATTGGAAAAATGACTCAGCAGCCATATAAAGCGCCGAAGGTAAAATGCTTATCGTTCTGGTATAAGTCAGCGACACCTAAGCTAAACCAGCTCAAAGTCAGCTACAAGGGATATGAGTACAATCCGAACACAGGAGAGCTGTATATAACTGCCCGTATGCAGAACACTTCCAGTTATACGATTACAAAGGTAACGATGTATTTTGAGATACCACTGGATGAAACTGCAACACCGACCAAAACCTACAATGTAAATATTCCGGCCGGAAAGACAAAAAATTACAGGTTCAAAATTGGAATGATGACAGATGCTCCAGATGGAAAGGTACTGGTGAAATGTAAGAAATTCTGGTATAAGAAATAACAAATGAAATTGTGATATCAGACAGGCAGCCATTGTGAGATACTCTAAACAGTACCGCAATGGCTGCTGTTTTGTTATGCTTAGGAAATTACGTCGGAATTGTTATAATTAGGTATATTTTAGCATAAATAATTCCTGTCTGAAATAAAAATTGCTGTTATTATTTCTGGCTTAGTCGGGCTCGAAGTGGCAGTAACTCCTGCTTTACGTTACAAATGTTTCATGTTATCATTATCTAAAATCAGGGAAGCTGTTTTTCGGGGAATTTTTTAACCGAATGCGGATTGCGAATATCCGTTTGACTTGCAAAATCTGGTAATGAAGGAGGATGAAAAATATGCGGAACAGAAAGAAACTGCCAATTGGAATAGATAGTTTTGAAAAAATAATCCGGCATAATTTTTACTATGTGGATAAAACAGAAATGATAACAGAACTTCTTCATAACTGGGGAGAAGTGAATCTGTTTACACGTCCTCGCCGTTTTGGAAAATCTCTGAATATGAATATGCTGCAGTCATTTCTGGAAATCGGATGTGATAAATCGCTGTTTAATGGACTGAAGGTATCCCGTGAAAAAGAACTGTGTGAAGAATATATGGGAAAGTTTCCGGTAATTTCGCTTACATTGAAGAATGTGGAGGGATTAAATTTTGAGTCAGCCCGGAAATCGCTGAAGAATACTCTGGGAATGGAGGCGTGGAGACTTAGTGCTCTGGCAGAGAGCAGCCGCCTTACAGAGGAAGAAAAAAACTCTTATAAAGCATTGACTGTCGTTGATGATCATGGCGATTTCAAAATGTCTGATGCCACAATGGAGAAGGCGCTACTTATATTAACTGTATTACTGGAGAAACATTATGGAAAAAAAGCGGTTCTTTTGATTGATGAGTATGATGTGCCATTAGATAAAGCGTTCCAGTATGGATATTATGACGAGATGGTATCTTTGATCAGAAACATGTTTGGAAATGTTTTGAAGACAAATTCGAGCCTGTTTTTTGCAGTACTTACGGGATGCCTGAGAATTGCGAAGGAAAGCATTTTTACAGGATTAAACAATTTTAATGTTTTTTCGATTACGAGTGTACAGTTTGATGAGTTCTTTGGATTTACAGATGATGAGGTTGCAGAAATGCTGAAATATTTTGGGCTTTCTGACTACCATGAAACAATCAGGGAATGGTATGATGGTTATCAGTTTGGAAAGAAAGCAGTGTATTGTCCCTGGGACGTGATCAGTTATTGCAGAAATTTATGTGCAGATCCTGATGCGATACCAGAAGATTTCTGGTCTAATACCAGCAGCAACAGCATTGTGAGTCGTTTTATAGATAAAGCGAATAAACAGACGAGAGATGAAATCGAAAACCTGATTTCGGGAGAAACGGTTATAAAAGAAATAAAACAGGAACTGACATATAATGAACTGGATAAATCCATTGAGAATCTTTGGAGTATACTTTTTACAACAGGGTATTTAACACAACGTGAAAGAATAGACAGCAGAAAGTTACGTCTGGCAATTCCTAACAGAGAAATTAAAGAATTGTTTGAACTTCAGATCAGGGAATGGTTTCAGGAAAAGTCATCTGAGGATGTAAAGAAGCTTGATAAATTATGCATGGCTTTTCCAGATGGAGATGCAGAAACGATAGAAGATTTGTTTAACGACTATTTATGGAATACAATCAGTATTCGGGATACGGCAGTTAAGGGAAGAAAAGAAAATTTTTATCATGGAGTTTTGCTGGGGCTGCTAAGTCATATGGAGAACTGGGCTGTCTGGTCGAATATAGAATCTGGTGAAGGTTATTGTGATATTTTACTGGAAGTTCCGGAGAATCGTGTCGGAGTGGTGATCGAGATGAAATATGCTCAGGAAGACAGAATGGAGGCAGCTTGTACAGAAGCTCTGAAACAGATTGAACAACGTCAGTATGCTGCAAGGTTAAAGAGTGACGGGATGAAGAATATTGTAAATTATGGCATTGCCTGTTATCGGAAACATTGTAAAGTTAAGATTGGGAAAGAAAATTCTTAATCTAAGAAGATATCTTAATAAGAAAACAGCTCTGCTGTTCTGAAATTACAGCTCCTCTCAGTGATTATTATTTGTGATACTGAGGGGAGCTTTTTATATCATAGAAGATTATTCTGCAATGTTTCTGTGATGTAACAGCCTTTTGGACAGGATTCTTTCTTACGTATTCCTTGTTGGAATAACCCATGTGAAAAGAAGAATTGCGAAGGAAATAGGAAACGAACGGGTATAATTTGTGCAAATTGTTGGAAAATTTTTTAAACATATTTTAATATGAACGGAAGAGTCAGGAAAGGAAGAAAGATGAGAAAGAGACTTATCATCGGTATGAGTGGGGCTTCCGGAGCGCCCCTTACAATAGAATTGCTGAAACAACTGCAGCAGTATAAAGAAATAATAGAGACACATCTGATTGTGACAAAAGGTGCGGAAATGACGCTGGAACAGCTATATGCTCTTGCGGACGAGGTACATGATTGAAACAATCTCAAACCACCAGCAGAGCTGGTGGTACTGACTTCGGGAGATAATTATTATTGTGTAAATAATGAGAATGGAAAAGTATATTATTGGAGTTCAAGCGAAGATAGCTATTATTATATTGCTGAATCGATAGATGAATTTGCTTCTTTTTTTAGGTGATATCTGTTGTAAGGGTAATAAAACGGCTGCCAATCCGGTAAATATGTGAGATAACATATCAGTAGGTGAGGCAGCCATTTTACGTATATTTTTGCTACAACCCTAACGCAGCTCAGCAATCCTGCTGACTGCCACGTAGATCTCCTGAATTTTGTACCAGGTTGGATAATCTACGATTCCTGTCTGGTCCAGACCGAAAATGCTCTGGAAAATCCTGACGGAATTTTGGGTCTCAGGTCCGTAAATTCCATCTGCGGTAACAACAGGGACAGCAGGATAAGCTTCTGCGATTGTGTTTAACTGTTCCTGAATCTGTCTTACCTTATTTCCGGATGCACCGATATCCAGATCATATCCTGGCCAGGAGGCGGGGATGCCGGAGATTGCTTCCGCCACATTGATATACATATCATTTCCGTAAAAAGTCCGTAGGATTTCAATGGCAGAGTATCCCTGATCGCCCAGTGCCTTGCTTCCCCATTGTGTCATCCAGCCTCTGTTTCGGCATTGTACCTGTTTGCCGTCACAGTACTGGGTAAGGATTGGCTGACGTACATTTGGTCTGGAAAGATAATTCTCAAACAGTTCATCTACAATGCGGTCAATGCTGGCAAAGATATTCCTGCCATAGATCCATTTGTGATCATAGGCAGTGGAGGAAGTGATCGTAAAGTTATAACCTTTGTTCCGGTACCATTCCGTATAAACCCTGTTCAGAGTAAAAGACATGATAGCCAGAACATTTGCCCGGATGGTATCGTCGGGCCAGGTGGCATAGATTTCGCTGCTGGCTACATTTTTGATGTAATCTTTGTAGCGTACATAATAATTGCCTGCAGCGGAATCGTTGACAGGCCCGTCGTGTACCACTATATATTCAGGGACAACGACCTTGCTTAATACGATTTCGCCGTTTTCGTTTATTGGTTTTATCTCGGCTTCTTCGATTTTGGGAGGATATTCATAGAACAACGTATGCGGAGGAATTACAATTCTCTGGAAAGTTTCGCCGGATTCCATGACATTCAGCGTTGTTGGCTGTCTGGATAAAGTATCTGCTAATACCTGGCTTCCTGCGATTTCTTTGGGTTCAAAGCCTTCTGCTTCGATCTGAATGGTATATTCTGAGTAGGGCTGTTGTTCAACCGGTTCCATACTGTATTCCAGAGGTGGAGTCTTAAGTTCAATGACAGGAGTGCGTCCAGAGGAATCTGTTGCCACTTCTTCAATGGTACTGTCGGGTGCTCCTGTGTAGGAGATTCTGACGCGTGCGTTTTCTATGGGACGATTGTTCAGCCGGTCTGATACGGTAACCTGATATTGTCCTGTATCTATATTTTCCTGCTGCATCTGCATATGATAAAAAGCCATACAAGCTCCTGTAGATAATGCTTTCCTGATAAATTATGCAGGGGACCGGAAAATGTTTACCTGAGAAAAGAATTATTGTAGAAAAAAGAATAAAAAAATAAGGCACCATGACTTCTCATAGTTCCTCATTCTTTAAATGCGGAAGATGGGACTTGAACCCACACGAGCGCAATGCTCACAGAATCCTTAGTCTTGCTCGTCTGCCAGTTCCGACACTTCCGCATATCGCATTTCTCTGGGATTCTTTTGCTCTCCCTTGCGACAAGTGATACTATATCAAATGTAAAAGCTAATGTCAACACCTTTTTGAAAAAAATATAAAAAAATTTCAATTTTTTTTTGAAAAAAAGAGGAATTTGAAATTTTATGTAGAATATAATTAATAAGAGGTATTTTGTCAGCTTGTGGAGGTATCGCTTATGAATATCAGAGAAAGCATGGAACAGCGTGAACAAAAGATGCTCAGTCCTTATGCTGCTTTGAGTCTTTGTTCCAGAGGCAGAGAGCGGCAGGAGGAAGAATGCGATGTACGGACTGTCTATCAGAGAGACAGGGACAGGATCCTTCATAGTAAAGCTTTTCGCAGGATGAAGGATAAGACACAGGTTTTTGTGGCACCCCAGGGTGATCATTACAGGACCAGACTGACACATACTCTTGAGGTATCACAGATTGCCAGAACAATAGCGAAGGCACTGAGACTGAATGAAGATCTTGTAGAAGCGATCGCACTTGGGCATGACCTGGGGCATACACCTTTTGGACATGCAGGCGAGAGGGCTCTTGATGCAGTGAATCCGGATGGCTTTGCCCACTATAAACAGAGCGTCAGGGTTGCACAGGTACTGGAGAAGAACGGCGAAGGGTTGAATCTCACATGGGAGGTCCGGGATGGTATCCTGAATCACAGAACCAGTGGGAATCCGTCTACTCTCGAAGGACAGGTAGTAAGACTTTCGGACAAGATCGCCTATATTCATCATGATATGGATGATGCACAGCGGGCGGGGATTATTTCTGAGGATGATATTCCGGTCACGCTTCGGATGCTGCTCGGTTATACAACCAGAGAGCGGCTCAATACATTTGTTCATGATGTGATAGAGAACAGTCTTGAGCAGGATACCATAAAGATGTCAGCAGAGATCTACGAGGCAATGATGGATCTGCGGGCTCTCATGTTTCAGAATGTATATGAGAATCCGGCAGCCCATAAGGAAGAGGAAAAGGTAGTGAAGATGCTGACGGAGTTATATGAATATTATGTCGAACACCCGGAAGCAATGTCAACAGAATACAGGGAGCTGATCGTGCGTGGAGAGAAGAAGGAACAGGCAGTATGTGACTATCTCTCAGGAATGACAGACCAGTATTCTATAAGGAAATTCCGGGAGATTTACATACCAAAAGCATGGGAAGTCTATTAATCATCAAGAAGGAGGACGAAGCATGCGTTATTCAGACGATATCATTGAAGAAGTCAGGATGAAGAATGATATTGTAGATGTTGTATCCCAGTATGTGAAGCTGAACAAAAGAGGAAGTACCTATTTTGGACTTTGTCCGTTTCATAATGAGAAAACTCCCTCTTTTTCGGTAACACCGGCGAAGCAGATGTATTACTGCTTCGGATGCGGAGCAGGCGGGAATGTATTTAATTTTGTGATGGAATATGAGAATTATACCTTTGGGGAGGCACTGAAGCATCTGGCAGACAGGGCAGGGGTGCAGCTTCCGAAGATTGAATATTCCGGAGAAGCAAAGAAGAAAGCAGAACGTCGGGCTGCCCTTCTGGAGATCAATAAGCTTGCAGCAGGATATTTCTATTATCAGTTGCGTCGTGAGAGTGGCAGACAGGCACATGAATATCTGACAGGCAGAGGACTCAGTGAGGAGACGATCAGGAAGTTTGGCCTGGGATATTCGGATAAGTACAGTGACGATCTGTACAAATATCTGAAGTCAAAGAATTACAGTGACGAACTGCTGCGGGATTCCGGCCTGTTCAATGTGGATGAACGCAGGGGAATGTATGATAAGTTCTGGAACAGGGTTATTTTCCCGATCATGGATGTGAATAACCGCGTGATCGGATTTGGAGGCAGAGTGATGGGTGACGGAAAGCCGAAGTACCTGAACTCGCCGGAGACTACGATCTTTGATAAAAGCCGGAATCTGTACGGGCTGAATGTTGCAAGAACCACGAGAAAAAATTATCTGATCCTGTGTGAAGGATATATGGATGTGATATCCATGCATCAGGCAGGGTTTACCAATGCGGTTGCATCGCTGGGAACGGCACTTACTTCCGGACATGCAAGTCTGCTGAAGCGTTATACTCAGGAGGTATTACTTCTGTATGACAGTGATGATGCAGGCGTGAGGGCTGCCCTTCGTGCCATTCCTATTCTGAGGGAAGCCGGTGTTTCTTCGAGAGTGGTAAATCTTAAGCCGCATAAAGATCCGGATGAATTTATCAAGGCACTTGGAGCGGAAGAGTTTGAGAAACGTCTGGAGCAGGCTATGGACAGCTTTATGTTCCGCATACATATGGCAGAGCGGGAATTTCCAATGGAGGAACCCCAGGGACAGAACCGTTTCTTTGAGCGGTGTGCACAGATGCTTCTGGAACTTTCCGATGAACTGGAGAGAAATCTTTACATAGAAGCAATCGTAAAGGATTACAGAAACAGTGGGATCAGTGTGGAGAATCTGAAAAAGAGAGTCGGAGCTCTTGCAATGAAGGGAACTCCGGCAGAGCAGAGGATTCAGCCTAAACCTGTGGGAGCAGGTCAGCAAAAGAAGAAGGAGAGTGCAGCAGAGAAAGCACAGAAGCTGATGCTTACCTGGCTGGTAACTTATCCGGGCATATTTGACACAGTGGAAAAATATATCCAGCCTTCAGATTTCGTAGTTCCTCTGTACAGGCAGGTGGCAGAGATGCTTTACCAGCAGCACAGGGATGGCGATGTGAATCCTGCAAGGCTGATGAATGCTTTCATTGACAGTGAAGAGCAGAGAGAGGTTTCATCCCTTTTTAATGCAACAATCCATCTGGAGACTCCGGAGGAACAGAACCGGGCTTTTTCGGATGCTGTGATCAGGATTAAGGATGAGAGTCTGAAAGAGAGAAACAGAACCTGGGATCCCACAGATATACAGGGACTGCAGGAACTTGTAAAAGCAAAGAAAGAACTGGAAGAGCTTGGAAGAAAGCGGCAGCAGCTGCATATTTCTTTTGAATAAGGATAAAATATAAACACTATATGGAGGTATAGAGCACATATGGAAATGAATATGGGTAAATTCAGTGAAAAACTGGTAGAACTTCTGGAGCTTGCCAAAAAGAAAAAGAATGTACTGGAATACCAGGAAATCAATGACTTCTTTAAGGACCAGCCACTGGGAGTTGAACAGATGGAGAAAGTATTTGACTTTCTGGAAGCCAGTGGAGTGGATGTGCTTAGGATTACAGACAGTAATGCAGATGATATGATCCTGGATGATGACGATGCAGACATTGATAAGCTGGATGAAGAAGAGATTGAGCTTGACAAGATCGATCTTTCTGTTCCTGAAGGTGTAAGCATCGAGGATCCGGTACGTATGTATCTGAAGGAAATTGGTAAGGTTCCGCTTCTTTCAGCAGAAGAGGAAATCGAACTTGCAAAGAGAATGGAGAATGGGGATGAGGCTGCCAAGAAACGTCTGGCAGAAGCAAACCTTCGTCTTGTTGTCAGCATTGCAAAGAGATATGTGGGACGTGGAATGCTTTTCCTTGACCTGATCCAGGAAGGTAACTTAGGTCTGATCAAAGCGGTTGAGAAATTTGATTACCGCAAGGGTTATAAATTCAGTACCTATGCTACATGGTGGATCCGTCAGGCGATCACCAGAGCAATCGCAGACCAGGCACGTACCATCCGTATTCCGGTGCATATGGTTGAGACTATTAACAAACTGATCCGCGTTTCCCGTCAGTTACTGCAGGAGCTTGGACGTGAACCTACGCCGGAAGAAATTGCAAAAGAGATGGATATGTCTGTAGAGCGTGTACGTGAGATCCTTAAGATCTCCCAGGAGCCTGTATCTCTGGAGACACCTATCGGTGAGGAAGAGGACAGCCACCTTGGAGACTTTATCCAGGATGACAATGTACCTGTACCTGCAGATGCAGCAGCATTTACTTTGCTGAAAGAGCAGCTAGTAGAGGTTCTGAGCACATTGACAGACAGAGAGCAGAAAGTATTGCGCCTGCGTTTTGGCCTGGACGATGGACGTGCCAGAACTCTGGAGGAAGTTGGTAAGGAATTTAATGTAACAAGAGAACGTATCCGTCAGATTGAGGCAAAGGCGCTCCGCAAGCTTCGTCATCCGAGCCGCAGCCGTAAACTGAAGGATTATCTGGACTAAGGAGCCTGTTATGCAGCTTTCATTACGTTTGTCTGCAATAGCAGGCCTGGTGACCAGGGGAAACAGACTTGTGGATGTGGGATGCGATCATGGATACCTGCCGGTTTCGCTTTATCTGGATGGAAAGATTCCGGGTGCGATTGCCATGGATGTAAGAAAAGGCCCGTTGTCCAGAGCACAGGAACATATTTCTCAGTATGGACTGGACGCATACATAGAAACCCGGCTTTCAGACGGACTTGAGGCTTTGAAACCGGGAGAGGGCGACACTCTTGTGATCGCAGGAATGGGCGGCCCTCTCATGGAGAGGATTCTTACTGACGGGGCAGAGGTCAGGGAGAGCTTTCGGGAAATGATCCCTGCAGCCTCAGTCAGATATCCCCCATTTTCGCAGATTTGTCAGAAAAATCGGCTGGCAGATCACAGAGGAGGAGATGGTTCTGGAGGATGGCAAGTTTTATCCTATGATGAAGGTAATTCATGGAGAAAAGATGCATATTTCAGAAGATACTCCTTATACTTTAGATGAGTGGTTTGGAGGAATGCTTCTGGAAAGAAAGCATCCTGTTCTGCGGGAGTATCTGGAAAGAGAGCTTCGCATCCGCAATGAGATTCTTGACAGATTAAAGAATGCGCCCAATGCAGAGAAGCGTGCGGGCGAGATAGAGGAGGAAAAGCAGGCAGTTATTGCTGCTTTAGAGGAATATGAAGGCATATGAACTGACCTCCTGGCTGGAGAAGAAGTACCCGTCAGATGCAGCAGAGGACTGGGATAACGTAGGACTTCTCGCAGGAGATGATACAAATGAGATCAGCCATGTGTTTCTGGCTCTGGATCTGACAGAGGAAACACTGGCTGAGGCCATAGAGGATGGGGCAGATATGATCATTACCCATCATCCCATGATTTTTTCCGGAATTAAGAAGATCAATAATCACAGTTTTACAGGAAGAAAGATCCTTACGCTGATACAGAAAGGAATTGTTTATTATGCGATGCATACCAATTATGATGTGCTGGGTATGGCAGATCTGAGTGCAGACTATACGAAGATGCATGATACTACAGTCCTTTCCATAACTGAAGAGAGAGATGGGGAAGTACAGGGCTTTGGCAGAGTTGGGAAACTTCCACGGGAAATGACACTGAGAGAGTATGCACAGCTTGTTAAAGAGTCTCTGAAGTTAAATGATGTAAAGGTTTATGGGAATCTGGACAGCATGGTAAAATGTGCTGCTGTATGTACAGGATCAGGCAAGAGCATGATCAAGGATGTCATTAAGGCCGGTGCGGATGTGTATGTGACCGGTGATATCGACCACCATACAGGAATTGATACGGTTGCGCAGGGATTGGC
>NZ_JBWJVQ010000139.1:0-5028 GCF_056339875.1 Blautia sp. ZXY-1-C6 | reverse complement strand
ACATATCTTCCGTCTGCCAGCTTGATTCCCTCGGAAACTGCGATTACAATAGATGCTTTTTTATTCAGAAGATCTTTTACTTTTGCAAGGAATTTCTCAACATCAAAAGGAACTTCCGGCAGATAGATCAAATCCGGTCCGTCGCAGTCCTCAGATTTTGCTAGTGCTGTGGCACCTGTAAGCCATCCGGCATTACGTCCCATAATCTCCATGATCGTAATCATATTTTTCTTATAAGTAAGTCCCAGTGCATCGCGGATCACTTCTTTTGTGGATGCGCCGATATATTTTGCAGCACTTCCAAATCCGGGTGTATGGTCTGTCAGCGCCAGGTCATTGTCGATTGTTTTCGGAACACCAAGGAACTTCTGAGTCTGTCCTGTGAGAATCGCATAATCAGACAGTTTCTTGATCGTATCCATGGAATCATTTCCGCCAATGTAGATAAACGCATAGATATCCAGTTTATTTAAGATCTCAAAAATTTTCTCATAAATTGCTTTATCTTCGTGAATTTCAGGAAGCTTGTAACGACAGGAACCTAAAAATGCAGATGGTGTTCTCTTGAGTAATTCGATATCCAGTTCTGAATGAATCTGTGTTGACAGATCAATATACTGTTCATCCAACAGTCCCTGAATGCCGTGAAGCATTCCGTATACTTTGTCAAATCCTCGTTCAATGGCATTCTTATAAACTCCGGCAAGACTGGAATTGATTACTGCAGTAGGTCCTCCTGATTGTCCAACAATGATATTTCTTTTTTTCGCCATAGCAATGACCTCCTTGTTTTCACGTTTTGTTCATTATGTCTTAGAGTGTGTCTGAAAAATGCTTTACGCAAGATGTGCGTCACAATTTTTCAGACACGCTCTGGTCCCGCAGGACTCGTTGAGGTAAATTGTAACAAATTTTTTTTTGTTCGTCAATCATTTATTGTGGTTTTTACACATATGATTTCTGTATTTCGTCACTATATCCGTGTATTTTTCGTTTTATCGCAATATTTCAAGTTTGTTTTTATGTATTTATAACTATATTTAATCCTGTCCATGTGTTATACTTATAAACAGATTGATTCCGGCATCAAGTTATAGTAATCCTCTAAAATAATGCATTTAAGAGGATTGCTATAAATCAAAACCTTTTTGAAAATTGCCGGACATCAATATCCGTGACTATTCGGTGCCTTCGCAGTTACGAACCAAAATGCATTTCAAATCACCTTCGGTGATTTGCAGAATACTGCCAGCTGAACAGTTACACAATATTTATCGATCAAGGAGGATTCATTTATGATCCATACAATTGAAAACGACTATCTTAGAGTATCTGTAGACGATCATGGTGCTGAGCTTTGCAGCATTTTTGATAAAGTACATAACAGAGAAGTGATCTGGCAGGCAGATCCGGCTTACTGGAAACGCCACGCACCGGTTCTTTTCCCTAATGTGGGACGTCATTTTGAGGATCACTATCGTATTAATGGAGTCGAATATCCCTCCAGTCAGCATGGGTTTGCCAGGGACAGCGAATTTACCTGCGTGGATATGACTGCTGATTCCATCACCCATAGGCTGAAATCTTCTGATGCCACAAGAGAAAATTATCCATATGATTTTGAGCTGAAGATCAAGCATGTTCTGGAGAAGAACCAGGTCAGTGTATGCTGGGAAGTGATCAGCCTTAATGATGAAACCATGTATTTTACAATTGGCGGCCATCCTGCATTCAATGTACCTGCCGGAGGAATTGGCTCCCAGGAGCAATATCATCTTACTTTCGACGGCCGGGATTCCCTCTCCTATCTGCTGATCGACATGTCATCAGGCACCGCGGTCGCAGATAAAGCTTATACACTGGAGCTTGAGAATGGTTCCTGCCTTATCGATGCTCACATGTTTGACAAAGATGCCCTTATTTTTGATGACCAGATTGAAAAGGCCGGCATCGCTTTCCCTGACGGAACTCCTTATGTGGAACTGATCTGTCATGGATTTCCAAGCTTTGGCATCTGGTCCGTCCCGGGTTCTCCTTTTGTATGTCTGGAACCATGGATGGGACGCTGTGATGATTTTGGATTTAAGGGCGAGCTTCCGGAAAAGAAATATATCAACACTCTGGACAAGGATGAAATTTTTACTGCATCATATGAAATAAAAATTTATTAATTTTCTCCATTTATCCTGAAAGCTGTGCTATAATGTCACAGTATATGAAAGTCATCCTGTCCGGTATCCACGAATTTACCCATGCAGACATGACTGATTCATGGCAGCCACTCAGGACTTTCATAGAAAAACACAGGAGGGAAATTTCCATGACTAGAGAAGAATTTCAGAAGCTGACACAGGATGTTGTACTGCTCGACGGAGCAACCGGTTCCAATCTTATGGCCGCCGGAATGCCAAGAGGAATCTGTAGGAAGAACATCGATCATGGAGCACAAAGAAGTTCTGCAGAAGCTGCAGAAGGCTTATGTTGAAGCAGGAAGCCAGATCGTATACGCACCTACTTTCGGCGGAAACCGTTACAGTCTCGGACTTCACGGACTGCAGGATAAGCTTGCGGAAATGAACCATGCACTTGTAAATATTTCCAGAGAGGCAGTAGGACATAAGGTCTATGTTGCCGGTGATATTACCACAACAGGCAAGATGATGGAGCCTGCCGGTGATCTCACCTATGAGATGGCATATGAAACATACTGTGAACAGATTAAGGTTCTTGAGGATGCAGGTGTTGATCTGATCGCTGCGGAAACCATGATCAATATCGAGGAAACACTTGCTGCACTGGATGCTGCTGCATCCGTAAGTTCTCTTCCTGTAATGTGTACAATGACCGTAGAAGCTGACGGAAGCATTTTCAGCGGAGGAAATGCTATGGAGGCTGCGATCGCCCTTGAGGGTGCAGGTGCTGTGGCAGTTGGGATCAACTGTTCTGTAGGACCTGACCAGCTGGTATCCGTTGTCCGCAATATCAAAGAGAACGTATCCATTCCTGTCATCGCTAAACCTAATGCCGGTATGCCGACGATTGATGATCAGGGAAATGCCATTTACAGTATGGACGCCAAAAGCTTTGCAGAACATATGAAGGTTCTGATCGAAAATGGTGCGTCTGTTGTCGGAGGATGCTGTGGTACTACTCCGGAATTCATCCGCGAGATAAGCAGAAGCCTCGGAAGATAGATTTTGTATCTTCGACAGCCATAGTCAGACGAATAACGAATATTCGCAGCCAAAGCAGGGAACTTTCCTGATTCGGTTAAAGAGGGATATGACTCAAAAAAGCACATAACTTAGGATAGAATCTGTCTCAATCCGAGATATTCTCATCCTCTGTTATGTGCTTTTTGGTAATTGTCCGGCTTCCCTCTGTCCTGATCCTGCGAAAATACCATGGCAATTCTATAAACAGTTGCGCTTTTTATTATCTGCTTTTCATCTACTTCACTTTGATTGCTTTTTTCGGGCACATCTCCTGGCAGCAGAAACAGCGGATACACTTTCTGTAATCATATACCGGCGGCTTTCCTTTGCCTTTTCTGAAATCCACAGCTTTCCCCGGAACCGGACAGCTCTGCACACAGATCCCGCAGCGAACACATTTATCAGCTTCTATATATGGTTTTTTCTGAAAAATGTTTAACGCTCCCGCCATTCTTGTCCAGATATTCTTTCGCACTTCTGTACGGTCTACATTAAAAGCCCGGATTTCCGTATTTTTTCACTGCCTCTGCCATGGAAATCTCCCCGTCTGGTGTCAGAAGGGTAATCTCCTCTCTCTCTTCCACTGTACCAAGTCCCATTTTCTCACCATGATAGTTCGTCGGAACCATCTCCGGTTTCAGATAAACCAGACGGCTGAATACACTGTCCAGTGCAACCGGATCCGTGACATCGGCAGTACATTCATACGGAACCGGATTCCCCGAACCCGGTCCGTTGCCCTCCATGGCCACAATCCCATCCATCACATACAGCTTCGGTGCCACACATTTATTCAGATCAATAAGCATTCTGGCAAATCTGTCCGCACTCGGGTACTGCGTGTGCCCCTTCGCTTTATGGAATCCATATATAAACCCATAGCTGTTCTTAACCGCACCGGTGATACGTTCTAATGCATGTGTTTTCATCTTGCTCAGGGAAATCACACAGTCCTGCTCCAACAGTTCTTTTGGCAGGATAAATTCCTTTGCCGACTCCCTGCGGATAAGCAGTTTTCACGCCCTCAGAATAATCAACAGCCGGAATATGATATTTCTCCAGATAAGTATCCATTCCTGTTCCGCGGATCACTGCTGAAGTGGTTCCATGACCGGGCTATCCTGCAAGCACAATATTCTCATACCCACTTTCACGCAGGATTCCCGCAAAGGCTCCTACTACAACACCCGGATGTGTAATCACTGCTTTCTCTACCTCTGCTTTTTTCAGCAGATTCGGCTTCAGCAGGATCTTCGCATCCTTTGGAATCAGAGTCTCCACTCCACCCAGAAAATCCAGCCCCTGTTTCAGCAGCATATAGATTTTTTCTTCATCATATTCCCGGCAGGGAAGTAATACCACTTTACTTTTCACCAAATTCACGCACCTTTATCATCTCCGGACAGATCCACCTGTCTCAGTGCTTTTCTCTACCGGCAAAATACATGCCGGCACTACAGAGAGACAGTCCACACCCATCCTCAGAAATTCTTCTGTCAGGGCAGTATCTGCAGCAAAGTTCCCCACAGACAGCAGACACGTCTGTTTTCTGCATGTCCCGCTTCGATCACCATTTGAATCATACGCAGTACTGCCGGGTGATGGTCATTATATTTCTTGCGCAGAAGCGGATTCTGTCTGTCCATCGCCAGTGTATACTGACTCAGGTCATTGGTTCCAAGACTCAGGAAATCCACTCTTCTGGCAAGCTCCCGGCCCATCATGACTGCTGCCGGAGTCTCGATCATGATTCCTGTCTTAATATGTTTATACGGAATTCCTTTTTCATCCAGCCCGATCTTTACTTCCCGGA
>NZ_JBWJVQ010000138.1:0-27435 GCF_056339875.1 Blautia sp. ZXY-1-C6 | reverse complement strand
GGGGACGACCTGATCCATAAGATGAATTCCCGAAAGGACAAATATGACATCAGCGGCAAGGTACACATCAGTGTGGGAGAAGAAAAAATCCATCAGATGATGCAGGATTATGATGGCGTGATCATCTGGGATCTGCATTCAACAGAGAGAAACCGTTATCTGAAATACTGTTTTGCACATTCTGTCCGATGCTATGTGAGTCCGAAGATTTCGGACATCATTCTTATGGGAAGTGAACGCATCCATCTTTTTGACACACCGCTTCTGGTATCCAGAAATATGGGACTGGCAGTAGACCAGCGTGCTGCAAAGAGAGTTATGGATATTCTGATCTCAGGGATCGGCATTATAATCACTTCACCGATCATGCTGATCATAGCGACTGCGGTAAAAGCATACGACAGAGGTCCGGTGTTTTATTTCCAGGACCGTCTGACATTGGGTGGAAAGCCCTTTAAGATCTGTAAATTCCGCAGTATGTGCGTAGATTCAGAGAAAAACGGTGCAAGACTGGCATCCAAGCATGATTCCCGTATCACACCGGTAGGTCATGTGCTGAGAAATCTTCATCTGGACGAGCTTCCCCAGCTTTTTAATGTATTTAAGGGAGATATGTCTCTGGTAGGTCCGCGCCCGGAACGTGAAAGTATCATGCTTGAGTATGAGAAAGAGCTTCCGGAATTCTATTATCGTCTGAAAGTTAAAGCAGGTCTTACCGGATATGCGCAGGTCTATGGTAAGTATAATACAACGCCTTATGACAAATTAAAGCTGGATCTGTTTTATATTGAGAATTATTCCTTCCTGCTGGATATCAAGCTGATCTTTATGACAGTCAAAATCTTTTTCCAGAAAGAAGTATCTGAGGGAGTAGATGACAGACAGGTAAATGCGTTGAAGGATTCCGGGAAAAACGCCGGAGTGTCAGAGAATAAAACGGAGGAATGACCATGAATAAACCGCTGGTATCTGTGATCATGCCGGTTTACAACGGAGAGAAATATATTAGAAAGGCTGTGGAATCTGTCTATGAACAGGAAGTTTCGCTGGAACTTCTGGTGATCGATGACGGTTCCACAGACCATACAGAGGAAGTCCTGTCTGCCTATGAGGGCAGAGAGGACTTTCGATATATTAAGAATCAACAGAATATGGGAGCTGCAGGCTCCAGAAACAGAGGAGTCGGGCTGGCACAGGGAACCTACATTGCTTTTCTGGATGCAGATGACTGGTGGGAGCCAGGCAAGCTGAAAGAACAGCTGAAACGTCTGGAAGAGACAGGATACGTGCTGTGTTCTACAGGGCGGGAACTGATGAAAGCAGACGGAAGCAGTACAGGACGGACAATCCCTGTAAAAGAGAAGATCACCTACAGAGAACTTCTGAAACATAACAGCATCAACTGTTCTTCTGTGATACTCAGAAGGGATGTGGCGCGAGAGTTTCCCATGGAGCATGACGACAGCCATGAGGATTATATCACCTGGCTGAAAATCCTGCGAAAATACGGCTGTGCTGCCGGAATCAACAAACCATATCTGAAATATCGTCTCAGCGAAGGCGGCAAATCCAGAAACAAACTGAAATCAGCAGCCATGACTTACAATGTCTACAGATACGCCGGTTACGGCAGGATCAGAAGCTGTATTTTTTTCTGTTCTTATGCTGTACATGGAATATGGAAATATTGCTACTGTTCACTTCGTTCACAGTAACGTAGCCAAAATTCATTCCAGATTGCCTGCGGCAATGGAATTTTAGCTTGTATGTCTCGGGATTTTGGCATATTCATGCCAAAACACCTCGCGGGATAGTGGTGTGTGAACAGTAACAAAATATTTCCATTGACCGAAATGTTAAGTTTCTATTCCATAAATCGTAAAAATATGTTATGCTTGTTGCAGTAAATATGACTTTGCGGTTAATTGCCCGTTACATTGCTGTGCGTTTTTTGTCTGCCGGTCATCTGAAGAATCTGGCAGAATGGGGTTGTATGTTCACACAGCAGAAGTCAGAAATATGATTAGAGGATAGTACTTAAACATGAAAATAAAAAAAGAGAGAGCGGCGGTGCCGTACTCCTGCCTGATCGATAACATTAAAGTTTTGCTTATCTTTCTGGTAGTATTTAACCATATTATTGCATTTAACCTTGTAAAGGTAGACACTGTAGTGAGATATGTGTGGTATGCGATTACGATTTTTCACATGCCTGCATTTGTTTTTATTTCAGGATATCTGTCAAAGAAACCTCAGAATGTGCTGAAGAATTTTAAGAACCTGCTGATCCCTTATGTTCTGGGATATACCTTAACCTGGTATTCACAGATATGGCTGGGCAGATCCGTAGATTATGAGATACTGCGTCCTACCGGAAGTGTCATGTGGTATATACTGGCACTGTTTATTTACCGCCTTACCATTGAGGCCCTGGGTAAGATCAGATTTATTGTTCCGCTCAGTATCCTGTTCGCATTATGGGCAGGAACCAGACCGGAATTTACCACATTCCTGTCATCATCAAGAATCGTGGTATTTTTCCCGTTCTTTGTTGCGGGGTATCTCTGGAAGAGTGAATATATCACAGCAATCCGTAAATTTAAGGGAAAATGGATCCTGGTGGCAATCTCCGGAGTCCTTTTGTGGGCGATACCGAATTATATGATCCCAAATGAAATGGGAATTGCTATTTTCCGAGGTAATCATGGATATCAGCTCTGTGGCCTGACGGATCCTCAGGGAGTGATCCTCAGACTGCTGATGTATCTGGTATCTTTCGTAGTTGTCTATACGATGCTTGCGTTAGTGCCGGACATCAAACTGCCACTCACCTATGTGGGACGACATACAATGGGAATTTATTTCTTCCATTATCCGATCATGATCATTATGAATGGTTTATATATCCTGATGCTTCCGGCAATGAACAATGTATGGGTGCTTCTGGGAGTATCACTGGTATTTGTACTTGTACTGGGAAGTCTGCCTGTGGATCTGCTCTATACGGGTGTTCTGAATCTGATCGCATTTATCCTGATCAAGAAGGATAAGACAGTCAGAGATGAAGGTCTGGAAGAAGAGTATGACAGCGAATATGATGAATATGAACTTCTCAGAAGAAAGAAAGCCATCGCAGAGCTTGCGGCAACGCTTGATTCAGAGAGTGAGCAGGACGAACATGTGGAGAAAGTAAATATGGACGAGGATACACCGGATCATACTTCTTCCGACAGTCATGAAGGCTTCAGCAATGTGGCCGGCATGGAGCTGGAGATTGAAGAAGATAATCTGGATGATATCCCTGATGAACTGATCAAAGGGGAAGAGGAGCTTTCGCTGGAAGACCTGATCCAGGAACTGGAAGCTACTACCAGAACGATGGACGACAATAAAGAACCATAAACACAAAGGAAGAGTTTTGAGATACAAAAACAGTATTTCAAAACTCTTCTTTTTGTAAAGTTAATGCGAATTTAACATTTTTGTAACGGACAGGTGACGGAAGTTGGGAAGTATGATATAATCAAAGTATCTATCGTATGGAGGTTACTGTGAACGGAGTGAACAGTAACGTATGGAGCAGGAAAACTGTTCGGCAAAATAAGAATATTTTTTTCAGGGGAGTTATGACGAAAGAATGAAGAGAGTAATCACATATGGCACTTTTGATCTTTTTCATAAAGGCCACTACAATATTATCAAAAGAGCAAAAGCACTTGGTGATTATCTGATCGTAGGTGTCACAAGTGAGAGCTTTGACATTGAGCGGGGCAAACTCAATGTGCGGGACAGCCTCATTAAGAGAATCGAGAATGTGCGAAGGACGGGGCTGGCAGATGAGATCATCATTGAAGAATATCAGGGACAGAAGGTCAATGACATCATTAAGTATGATATTGATGTCCTGGTGGTAGGATCTGACTGGAGAGGGAAATTCGATTACCTTAAGAACTACTGTGATGTAGTTTATCTGGAAAGGACCAAGAATATTTCCAGTACAAAGCTTCGCAGTGAAGGTGTTATCTTTAATATGGGAATCGTGACGGATGACATCCGGGATAATGATTTTGTGGAGGAATCCAAATATGTCAGCGGAGTTCATGTGGAACGTGTATTCAGCGAGGATCACGAGACTGCACAGAGATTCTGTGATAAATATGAGTTAGGTTCCTGCTGGAACAGCTATGATGAATTTCTGGCAGATGTAGATATTGTTTATATCAAGACATCGCTGAACCGGAGAGCAGAATATATTGAGCGAGCGCTGAAAAAAGGAAAATATGTGATCAGTGATTCGCCCATGACACTTTCCTCAGAGAAACTGCGCTACCTGTTTCAGGTGGCAAGGGAGAACAATGTGGTTCTCATTGAACGGACCACACTGGTCTACCTGCGGGCGTTTAATCAGCTGGTATGGCTGGTACACAGTAACCTGGTGGGAGATCTGGTAAGTGTCAAATGTGCAATCTCCCAGGATGATTTTGAGGGCGGCAGGACTTTTAATGAGACGGTCTGCACAGCTATCTGCGCAGTACTGAAACTGCTGGGAAAAAAATGCCAGGATATCAACACCAATGCGGTCCGCAATCAGGAAGGCCGTTTTGTATATGATATGATTTCCATGAAATACGCCGGTGCACTGGCGACTATTGAGATCGGAACAACGGTTGACATTGAGAATGAACTTGTGATCATCGGAAGCAACGGCAGGGTAACTATCCCTAATGACTGGTGGAACACCGGATACTTTGAAGCCAATATTTCAGGAAAAGAATTTCTGAAAAGGTACAGCTTTAACTTCGAGGGAAATGGTTTCCGCTATCTGCTGCAGGAGCTGATGATCATGATCAGAGACAAACGGACAGAATGTACCCGGCTTTTCTATGATGAGTCGGTAAGAATAATAGAAATTTTGGAAACAATCAACAGAAAGGACAATTCATGACGGAGAAACAGAAATACCTCCTGAAGCTTTTCAGGGAGGTTGATGAAATCTGCAGAGAACATAACCTCAGATACGTGCTGGCAGGAGGCTCCCTGATCGGAGCTCTCAGACATGAGGGATTTGTTCCCTGGGATGATGATGTAGACCTTTATATGCCACGTCCGGACTGGGAGAAATTCATAGAGATATGCAAAACAGAACTCCCGCCTGACAGAGAGATACAGTGTTCGGAGGTGGACAGAAACTATACAAATTCATTTCCGCGCTACGCATCCACCAATACCTGTGCCATCCATAAGAGCCAGATTATCGGGAAGGACTGCGGCGGAGAAATCATAGACATTCTTACACTGGATCCTGTTCCGGCTGACGACAAAGAATACGAGAAATATAGAACACACATGATGATCTACTCAGATCTTATCAATATTTCCGTAGGTTACAGTGACCGCTGGGAGATACCTGCATCCATGTATCTGAAGTATCTTCTTTCTTATATTTTTCTTGGTAAAAAAAGAACACTGGCAAAGCTTGAGAAGATCATGTTCTCTTATAAAGAAGAGGAATGTGACCGTTATGCCATGCGTTGGGGCGGCTGCCCGTTTCTTTTTGATAAGGATATGATGTTCCCTGTAAAGGATGGCATCTTTGAGGGAAAAAAGGCAATGATCCCAAATAAGTGCAGTGACTATCTGATCTGGCATTATGGAGACGAGTGGTCATATATGCCTCCTCATGATAAGAGGGAGGGTCATGTAGCAGTGTGTGTAGATGATCTTCCTTATCAGGAGCTACGTGAAGAATACATGCCGAAGATCAATAAGGAAAGATTGCGTTGGGACAGTGTGTTCCGAAAGTTCTACAATATGCGCATTGCGAAAAAAAGCCATAAGGTCCGCCAGGATGGGCTTGCAATGAAAGCCCGCGCTGTTGCACTGGACCTGCAGAGAGCGATCGATGAATCAGGACTTAAGATCAGTGAGCTGGTGGAAAGCAGATCTTTCCGTAAGCTGAGTGCACTTTTTGGCTCTTATTATAAGAATCAGCTTAGTGCTGACTTTATCGGAAGAGAAGACTATACCAACATTTATGCTTTTTATCATCCAACACTTGTGGAGATACCTGACGATGTATTCTATGCGGCAATGCTTACTCTGTTTTATACAGAACGTGTGTCAAAGGCATATCGGATGATGCAGGTCCGTCAGCAGCTTGACCATCTGAGTCCTGAGATGGAGGGACTGAAAGAAGATATTGAGTTTTTCAGGAAAGCTGCGGATCATTATGAATTCCATCGGATAAAGGAGGCAGAACAGATCGTCAATGAGCTTCTGAAGAAATATCCGGGACATCCGGGATTTATGAAATTTAAGTGCAGGTTTCTGATGGAGGATGCGGGAGAGAACCGGGTCGAAGCAGAACGTTTTCTTGATAAGGCTCTTAAGATGTTTCCTGAGGATGGTTATTTCCTGAAATATAAGGCAGATATCCTCTGGATGGATGGCGAGATGCAGAAAGCGGCAGAGCTTTATCTTCAGGTAAAGAATAAGACAACTAACGGAATTGTATGGATGGAGATGGATAGATTCTTCAGAGGATACAAATCTGAAATCCTGAAAAGCTGTGAAGAGCTTATTGCAAACCACAACAAGAAGGAGGCTCTCGCATTGATGGAGTTGTGGAGTCGTCTGATACCTGAGGATGATGATATCCAGGGAGCATTATATCTGGCAAAAACAGTGTGTGCACGTACGCAGAGCGAGATAGAGAAAGAAATCGGTGAAATTCGGGCTGTGATCGGCACACAGATGATCACGCCAGTCAGTGTGGAGAAAAATCCGGGAAAAAGCAGAAAACAGATAAAATCAGATAGAACATCAGATGAAACATCGGCTGATGATGTGAATAAAAAAGTATCAGATCCGTCAGCAGAAACTGAAGAAGTTAAAGCGCCGGCGGATATACAGGTTAAAGTTTCAGAAGAACATAAGATGTACAGGAAAGCTCTTACAAGAGCATGGAAGCGGCTGGGGTATTCCGATGAGCTTGCAGAACTGCGCACCCAGATCATCTGTACAGGTGAGGAGAGCGAACTGGAGTGGCTTGCAGAACAGGTACGAAACCGTCAGTTTCGCAGAGAAGAGAAAGCCTGCGCTTATAAACTGGTGGGTGATGTCAGGATGAAACAGGGACAGACCAGGGAGGCTTTTGCAAATTATAAGAAAGCACTGGAATATGAGATGCCTTCTTATGTAAGAACAGAGCTGTACCGTATTTTTATCAATGATCTGAACGATGGCAGCAGACAGGCGAAAAGCTTTGGAAAGAAGACGGATATTACAGTTGTGCTTGATAAATGGCTTGATAAATATGAAAGTATTGAAGATATTAAGAAGATCGTGCAGACTGTAACTGTTAAGTGACATCAATAGAAATGGAGTAAAGAGTTGAACAAAAAACAAAAGGTGATTTTATCATTATTACAGGAAATCGATGAAATATGCCGCCGGAATAAAATAGAATATTACCTCTCTCCACGACTGACACTCTGCGCAGTGGAAGGGCATCCTTTCCCACAGAATCCCATGTTTGGAGTTGTGCTGATGAAAACAGCGGATATGGAACGGTTCCGTCTGGCTGTGGATGAAGATCCAAGGGAAAAGAGAGCACTGGAATCCATGAAGAGCCACAAATGGTTCTCAGGATTTTATCTGAGATACACCAATACAGATACTCTGTGCCTGAATCTGGACAACACCAGAGACTACGCATTCCCGGGAATAGGAGTCAATATTTTTCCGCTCAGAACGCCGGTAGCTTCTGTAAAAGCAGAACGCAGATTATCCAGAGATGAGAATGCATGGACAGAGCTCTGTCATATCAACTATGCAGATAGAAATTTCAGGAGCAGGGTGAACCGTACAATTATGCGGCTGCAGTGCATGATAACCGGGCGCCAGGGACAGGCTGCACATTTGTATGACAGGCTTGTCAGATCCTGCCAGCAGCCCGGAGCAAATAAATATATCCTCAAAAGAAGAAAACAGACTACCATTTTCCCTGCAGAAATTTTTGCGGAGAGTAAACGTGTCACTCTGGAAGGTGCAGAACTCCAGGTTCCGGCAAAAACCGCAGAGTATCTTACCATAAGCTATGGAAAGAATTATAAAGATGCAAAGGAACCCCGCTATGTGACACCCATTGCGCTGGTGGTCAGTGCGAGGGTAAGCTATACACAGTTCTGGAAAGAATCCGGAAACTTTGAGAAATACTGTAAAGAGCGAATGAAAAATGCCCGCAAACTTGCCAGAAGCAGGCGGCACAAAGACTACTTCAACGAATGCTGGGATTATGTAGAGTTCTGTGGGGAGCGCCTGAATCTGAGTGTTTCCTATGAGAAGCAGAAAGACTACATTAAGAACTTGTATAAGAATGAAGATTATATGACACTTGAGAGGGTATTTCGTCCCTATTTCAAGATGATGCAGAAGAGTCTGCAGAAGAATGAACTCTTTGCAGAGGACGAAGAGATTTTTGACATCTATGTAGACGTACTGGAGAAAACAGGAAAGACAGTACAGAGAAGTAAGATCGGCACGCTGATCTGACGGGAGGGAACATGAAACTTTCAGATTATATTGTTACGTTTTTGCAGAAAAAAGGAATCCGCCATTTCTTTGGATACCAGGGAACGATGATCGCACATCTGGTAGATTCCATTGAAAGAAATCCGGAGACAGAGAATCATTCCAGTTACAATGAACAGGGGGCAGCTTTCGCAGCCTGCGGATATGCACAGGCGAAGGAAGAATGTGCCTGCGCCTATGCTACCAGCGGACCTGGAGCCATCAATCTTCTGAGTGGTGTGGCAGATGCCTATTATGATTCCCTGCCTGTGATCTTTCTCACAGGACAGCTGAACACTTATGAGTATTCAGGAATCAAGGGGCTGCGTCAGCAGGGATTTCAGGAGACAGATATTGTGGCAATGGCGAAACCGATCACCAAATATGCTGTCCAGATACGAAACCCTGAGGACATTGTGGAGGAATTAAATAAAGCATACCATATTGCAACCACAGGACGCAGAGGACCGGTGCTTATCGACCTTCCCATGAATATCCAGAGAAGTGAAGTGGAGAATCCGGTCTATGACATGACTTTTGAGGACAAACATACAGATGCAGCTGCAGCACAGCAGGCGGCAGATACGATTCTGGAAGCACTGGAACAGGCAAAACGTCCGGTGATCATGCTGGGCCATGGCGTGGACAGCAGCTTCAGCCAGCAGAAACTGATCCGCTTTGCACAGAAGAGACAGATTCCGATCATCACCAGCGTTCTGGCGAAATCAGTTCTGGGATACGACCATCCGCTGAATTTCGGGTGCATCGGCGGTGCCTATGGACACCGTTATGCAAATATGATCGCCAATGCAAAAAGCGATCTGCTTCTCTGTTTTGGCATTTCTCTGTGTACCAGGCAGATCGGAACCAAAGTACATGAATTTGCCAGAGGTGCAAAGATCATACGCATAGATATTGATCCATACAATCTTCAAAGAGATATCCATGAGAATGGTATCAATGAAGTGAAGCTGCAGGCAGAGACAGGTGCAGTAATCGATTGTCTTGCAAAAGCAGCAGCTCCGGATACAGAGAGGATCAGTGACTGGCTGAATGTCTGCACAGAGATTAAGGAAAATCTTCAGGCAGTTGATGATGCCACGCCGGAAAGATATCCGAACCGTATGATTGCAGACCTCAGTGATATGCTGGAGGATACCTCCGCGATCGCAGTGGATGTAGGACAGCATATGGTGTGGAGTTACCAGTCATTCAAGAATCATGAAGGACAGAAACTTCTCTTCTCCGGCGGACATGGAGCTATGGGCTACGGGCTTCCGGCAGCTATCGGAGCGTATTATGCAACCGGAAAACCGACCGCCTGCATCTGCGGAGACGGTGCACTCCAGATGAATATCCAGGAACTGGAGTGGGTGAAGAGAGAGAATCTTCCTGTTAAGATCATGGTTATGAATAATGAAGCACTTGGCATGATCCGTCACCTACAGAGAGATTATTTTGACTGTCTGTTCGCAGGAACCACAGACGGCTGCGGTTTTGCTTCTTGTAATTTCGCAGAGGTGGCAAAGGCTTACGGCATTCCCGCACTGAGAATGCTCTGCGATGCAGTCAGAGAAGAATCACCGGAATTTCTGGAAGGGGAAGGCCCGAAACTTCTGGAAGTTATGCTGGAGCATGGAACTTTTGCATATCCCAAGACCTGTCTGGGTGAACCAATCCATAATCAGCAGCCATATGCACCGAAGGAAGTTTATGACAGACTGATGGAATTGTAGGAGTGAAGAATATATTTCGGTAATGTGGAATATATAATATAGAAGGAATTTTTTTGCAGGCAGTCCGTTTTATGGAAGTGGGGAGACTCCCGCATGACAGAGAGCAGATCTGTCTGTATTATAGATGAATAAAAAGAGGGAATATAAAATGAGCAAGGTAACAGTGATCACAGGCGGCACCTCCGGAATCGGACGCGGTATTGTGGAGAAGATACTGGCAAATTCAGCAGAAGATGATCTGATCTTTGCCACTTACGCTCACAATGCATATAAAGCCAATGAATTCTGGGACAGCCTGAAACCGGAAGACCAGGAGAAACTTATTATTCTGAAAGCGGACATGTCTTCCTATGACGATATGATGAATTTCGTCGGAGAAGTAAAAGAGAAAGCAGGACATGTAGACTGGCTGATCAGCAATGCGGGAATCAGCACTTACGATAAATTTCAGGATTACACTTTCGAGGAATGGAATAAGATCGTAAATACCAACCTGTCTGTACCTGTATTTATGGTCAAAGAATTTATGCCTGTTATGACAGAGGGCGGAAGAGTACTCTTCATGGGTTCCTATGCAGGGCAGCAGGCATACTCCTCCTCTCTGGTATACGGCGTGACCAAGGCTGCCATCCACTTCCTTACCAAATCGCTGGTAAAGGAATTTGAGCCAAAAGGCATCACAGTCAATGCCATTGCCCCTGGTTTCATCCAGACGCCCTGGCATGAGAACCGCACACCGGAAAGCTACGAACGCATCAACCGCAAGATCGCACTGCACAGATTCGGTGAGATCAAAGACGTGGCAGATATGGCGTACAGTATACTTACCAATAACTACATGAATGGAAGTATTGTAGATATCCATGGAGGATATGATTACTTCTGATAAAGTTCAACAGAAGAAAAATATTTCTGGAGAGCTAGAGCGTGTCTGAAAAAGGCTTTCTGCAAGATGTGCGTCACAATTTGTGGGATATTTTGCCCGGATGAGGGCGCCGTAGCGGGCTACGGCAACTGAATTCGGGTGAAATATCCCGCAAAGTGGGGCGTGTAGATTGCGGGAATGATTTTTCAGACACACTCTATGGCAGATTGAAGAAAAGGATATGGGTATTTTCAGAAGAAATACCATACGGCGTCGGATAGCTGCGTTTCCTGTAAAAAATATGCGATGAAATATAGGCATAAATAATAAGAAAAGACTTGACTTAGGCATGCCATGTGTGATAAACTTGACAAGCGACATGGAAGTTAGGTCTTTTTTTTATGCCCGAAAAGATGACGGATACATCGTCCGGCATGAGGAAAATGACCATGCAAATGAAAACACTGGAGGTGGAAGTTGTGCGCGTTAAGATTACATTAGCATGTACCGAGTGCAAGCAGCGTAACTACAATATGACTAAGGAGAAAAAGAACCATCCTGAGAGAATGGAAACTCAGAAATATTGTAAGTTCTGCCGCAAACACACTCTGCATAAGGAAACAAAGTAATCCAAGGTAACTGGACGAAACAGTTACTCACAGAGAATTGTGAGGTCAGGCTATGCAAGGAAATGAAAAATCTGCTGGCAAGAGCCAGAAGAAGAGTTGGTTTCAGGGACTTCAGTCAGAATTCAGGAAGATTGTCTGGACAGACCGCAATGAACTGATTAAGCAGACTATCGTGGTAGTTTGCGTGTCGATCGTGCTTTGCGTACTGATCAGCGTCATGGATTCATTTATTCTCGAAGGCATTAATCTTTTAATGAAATAAGGATAAGGTGATTGTATGTCAGAAGCGAAATGGTATGTTGTTCATACTTATTCCGGGTATGAGAACAAAGTAAAAGTCGATATTGAAAAAACCATCGAAAACAGACACCTGGAAGACCAGATCCTTGAAGTTCGTGTTCCGCTGCAGGAAGTGGCTGAGCTGAAAAACGGGGCTCTGAAACAGGTTCAGAAGAAAATGTTTCCTGGCTATGTACTTCTCAACATGGTTATGAATGACGATACATGGTATGTTGTCCGTAACACCAGAGGTGTGACAGGCTTCGTTGGACCAGGGTCCAAGCCGGTACCGTTGACCGAGGAAGAGATGCTTCCTCTTGGTATCAAGAAAGAGGAAATTCAGGTCGATTTCGCAGAGGGTGATACAGTTGTTGTCACAGGCGGTGCCTGGAAAGATACCGTTGGTGTTATCACTGCCCTTAATGTGCAGAAACAGACAGCAACGATCAATGTTGAACTTTTCGGCCGCGAAACGCCGGTAGAAATTAGTTTCGCAGAAATCAAACAGATGTAACAAGCAAAGGTAACAATATCGTGGGAGGGACCATAAACCCCCGCCAATACCACATAGGAGGTGCCGAAAAATGGCAAAGAAAGTAACAGGATATATCAAATTACAGATTCCGGCTGGTAAAGCAACTCCAGCACCACCTGTAGGTCCAGCTCTTGGACAGCACGGTGTAAATATCGTTCAGTTCACAAAAGAGTTCAATGCAAGAACAGCAGATCAGGGAGACTTAATCATTCCTGTAGTTATCACTGTTTATGCAGACAGAAGTTTCAGCTTCATAACCAAAACTCCGCCGGCTGCAGTTCTTCTTAAGAAAGCTGCTAAGATCAAATCCGGTTCCGGCGTACCGAACAAGACAAAAGTTGCTAAGGTTACTAAAGCTCAGGTTCAGGAAATCGCTGAACTTAAGATGAAAGACTTAAATGCAGCATCCCTTGAAGCAGCTATGAGCATGATCGCTGGTACTGCAAGAAGTATGGGAATCGAAGTAGTTGATTAATTTTAATATTAAATAGTAAGTGGGAGGGCGTTCCCCGCAAATACCACAGGAGGTTATAGAAATGAAACGAGGAAAGAAATACGTGGAAGCTGCTAAAGCAGTAGACCGCGCTACATTATATGATACCGCAGAAGCTATCAGCTTAGTTAAAAAAGCTGCAGTTGCTAAATTTGACGAAACTATCGAAGTTCATATCCGTACAGGCTGCGATGGACGTCATGCAGACCAGCAGATCCGTGGTGCAGTAGTTCTGCCACATGGTACTGGTAAAAAAGTTCGTGTTTTAGTATTCGCTAAAGATGCTAAAGCTGAAGAAGCAAAAGCAGCAGGTGCTGAATTCGTAGGAGCTGAGGATCTTATTCCGAAGATCCAGAACGAAGGATGGTTAGACTTTGACGTTGTTGTTGCAACTCCAGATATGATGGGTGTTGTAGGTCGTCTTGGTCGTGTACTTGGACCGAAAGGTTTAATGCCAAACCCGAAAGCTGGTACAGTAACAATGGACGTTACTAAAGCAGTTCACGATATCAAAGCAGGTAAGATTGAGTACCGTCTTGATAAAACCAACATCATTCATGTTCCGGTTGGTAAAGCATCCTTTACAGAGGAACAGTTAAGCGACAACTTCCAGACGCTGATCGATGCTATCGTTAAGGCTAGACCAAGCACACTGAAAGGTCAGTATTTAAAGAGCGTTGTTATTGCTCCGACAATGGGACCTGGTGTGAAGATCAACCCGATGAAATTAGCATAATAGATTTTAGCAATTTAAGACTCCCGGGGATTCTCCGGGGGTCTTTTTGCGCTTCTTTAGGTGGCGGGTATGGGGACGCGCAGGAAAATATTTGTTTTCTGATACGGCTGCGGAGGCAGGAATACTAAGCTTCCGGAAATTTGCTAAAACCATGCCGGAAAAATTCAAACTCGCTTCGCTCAGACAGTGAATTTTTCCAGCATAACGCAAATTCCCGGAAGCTAAGTATTGCTACACCTCCTGTAGATGTATCAGAAAACAAATATTTTCCTGCGCTGTACAATGGTTTCGCGGGCGGGGGAAAACGGAAAGGTATTGGATATAGGGAGAAAGATGCAATGTATGGGTGTGCAGGAATGGAAGATTACAGGATTTGGTAAGGGTGTGTTATAGTAGGGGGATGAATTAGAGATTTGTTAGATATATTTTTTCTGAGCAATGTTATAGAAGCAGACAGGAGGCGTTATTGTGGCTAGCAGGAGACGGAAAAAGAGCGGTGGAAGAAGTTATGCGTGGAGATACCGGGGCAGGATTGTGGCTTGTGTGTTTGTTGAGGTGATCATTATCTGTGCGCTGGTTATCATGATCGGATGGAATAAGGGCGTGAAGGAGTGGTTTGAGCAGTTTGAGCAGCCGGTTCTGAAGGAAGTGGATATCAGTGGTATCAACAGTCCGAATGCGATCCTGATGCAGGTCAGGGGAGGTAAGATTCTGGGTGAGATTAACGGGGAGGCTCAGATTTATCCGGCTTCTATGACGAAGATTATGACTGTGATACTGGGGATTGAGAATTTTGATGATCTGGATGAGAAGATTACTCTGACGAATGAGATGTTCTCCGGATTGTATGAGCAGGATGCTACGCAGGCAGGTTTTCAGCCGGGGGAAGAGGTCCGGGTGATTGATCTTCTCTATGGTGCGATGTTGCCTTCGGGGGCAGAGTGCTGTATTGCGCTGGCAGATACGATCAGTGGTTCAGAGGCGGATTTTGCGGAACTGATGAATAAGAAAGCAAGGAAGCTTGGAATGGAGAATACCCATTTCTGTGACTCTACAGGACTGCATAACCCGGATCATTACAGTACGGTTAAGGATATTGCGGTGTTGATGAAGTATTGCATTAAGAATGATACGTTTCGTGAGATTGTGGAGACCTCCAGACATTCTACCGGAGTTACAAATATCCATCCGGATGGAATTACTTACTACAGTACAATGTTTAAAAATCTGTCTGATCCGACAGTCACAGGTGGAAAAATCCTCGGTGGCAAGACCGGCTATACCAGTGAGGCAGGACACTGTCTGGTGAGTTTTGCGGAGATTGAGGGCAGGGAATATATCTTTGTTTCCGCAGGTGCTTCAGGAGCAGATGGAAATACGATTCCGCATATTCAGGACGCTGTGACTGTTTATAACAGGGTTGGTGCGGCGATTGAGGCGAAGATGAATGATAATAATAAATAAAATCTCCCACAAATTGTGACGCACATCTTGTGGGGAGCATTTTCGTTACTGTTCACACGCCACTATCCCGCGAGGTGTTTTGGCATGAGAATGCCAAAATCCCGAGACATACCGCGCGAATTTATGCGAATAGCATAAATTCTGTGCATCGCGAAGCGTGTTACTGGGCACGGAGTGAACAGTAACGCATTTTCCAAATACACTCTAATGTTTATAGATTTTTATAGACATATTTTTATGTATGTGATATAATCAATCACATACAAAAGAACGATACGGGCTACAGAGGAGGTGAAAGTGGTGACAGACAGACAAATGCTGGAAGCTGTTTTGACGGAGGTCAGAGGACTTGGAACGCGAATGGACCGAATGGAAGAGCGTCAGAAGTGTTTTGAAGAAGAGACCAGAAATAACTTTGCAGATATCAGACTGCATTTGGAGAACATAACGGATAGGAATATTTCTATCCTTGCAGAGAATCATCTGAATCTTATCAATAAGATGGATGTGTCGGCTACCTGGATGAACAGGATTATGATTAATGAGGTTAAGATGAATGCTTTGACAGATCAGGTTGCCAGACTTCAGGCGAAATCCAGTTAAGCTTCCAATGATGAAAATACGAACAGATAAAAAGGGAGAACCATTGAGGTTCTCCCTTTAAAAGGTTTATTTTATGCGATTTTCCGATAGAATTATTCTCCGAAATATCTCTTAAGAAGACCTGCGAATGCTTTTCCGTGTCTTGCTTCGTCTCTTGCCATTTCATGAACTGTATCATGGATAGCGTCAAGGTTAGCAGCTTTTGCACGTTTAGCAAGGTCTGTTTTACCAGCTGTAGCACCGTTCTCGGCTTCTACACGCATCTGAAGGTTTTTCTTTGTGCTGTCTGTTACAACTTCACCTAATAATTCAGCGAATTTAGCAGCATGTTCTGCTTCCTCATAAGCTGCTTTTTCATAGTATAAACCGATTTCCGGATATCCTTCTCTGTGAGCAACTCTTGCCATTGCAAGATACATACCAACTTCAGAGCATTCACCCTGGAAGTTTGCTCTTAAATCAGCCATGATGTCTTCGCTGGATCCCTGAGCAACACCTACAACGTGTTCAGCAGCCCATGACATTTCGCCATCCTGCTTTACGAATTTATCAGCCGGTGCCTTACATACAGGACAGGCTTCCGGAGCTTTCTCACCTTCATAAACATAACCACATACACTACATACCCATTTTGTCATAATTAAAATCTCCTTTTCTTTTTAATGAATTTATTAGGGATGCCAGAAAATAAATTGATTATCTCAGCATCGTTTAGTTCTTACTGCTTTCCGTCTGTGCGGCAGAAAAAGTAATTTTTTAATAATAGTAATTATTACTGTTTTCTGTGATTTTAGATTACCATACTTGATTGAAAAAGTCAAGTTTAATTTTAGCTTTTTTGCAACTTTTTATCATTAGTTGTTATTCCCAATTTGGCCACTAATGATGTAAGCAAAAACTACTTTGAACTATCAGAGTTGCCTTCTGTCTCTTTCAGGCAGTCCTCACACAGGCCGAAGAATCTGGCACTGTAATCAGTAATCTTTCCTTTGAAGTTCTCACCTGCAAGATCCATAATGTGGTGAATTCCCTCGCTCTCAAGGTCGATGATCCGCTCACATCTGATACACATGAAGTGGCAGTGCCTCTCGGTCCGCCCGTCAAAGTGATCCGCTCCGGCGAAAGAGGAAAGCTTCTTAATCTCTCCCAGATCAGCCAGCAGAGATAAGTTGCGATATACCGTACCGAGGCTGATATTTGGATAGATGAGCTTCATATTCTCATATACCACATCGGCAGTAGGATGATCTGTTCTGGTTCTTAGAAACTCTTTGATCGATTCCCTCTGACGGCTGTATTTCAGTGTCGCCATGGTATTCCTCCCTTCCCTGTTTACTCGCAAATGATTTATCATAACTGTTCAGGATAGTTGCAGTTATAATCTGTTCAATAACGATAATCATTACTGATATTGATACTATACAATATTGGATTGAAATTGTCAAGATATAAAATTATTATTTTATAGAATTGTTATAGTTTGGTTACTGAGAACGGAGTGAACAATAACGATGTGGGTTTACAAATCCACCAAAATGTGCTATATTTTCCCTATAACAGGAAATAACTATTTCCTATAGCTAACAGCGTTCCACGATCACAGAGCGGAGTGCTGTCACGAAATAACACAAACTCATTGAAGAAGAGAGTAGATCCGCAGACCGTATTACAGAGAAATCCCCATGGATCATATATCACAGATTCAAAGGCTGAGAGGGATATGCAAGGAGCAGGTTGAAGATGGCTTCCGAGAGGCACTGCTGAGGGCCAACAGCTTTAGGCAGCGACAGGCACGCCTGTTACAGCGTAGAGGTATCACAACGTACCTCCCAAGGTTTCCCCGCGCGAGCCCGGAAACGAACAGAAGTGGTAACACGGGTAATACTCGTCTTCTCAGATAATCTGAGGAGACGTTTTTTATGTTATAGGAAATTACTCTGTAATGTTCCTATAACATAAAAAAGCCCTCCGGGCAGGATCACACTGCGACAGAGAGGAATTATTTCCCCCAACACCAGTTCCTTCCTACCATGAAGAATTTATGTTTTTCTTCCATAAATAAGGAGCAGTTGTTACCATTTTTAAACACCAGCTTCGGAAAATATAATTGTTTTCTGTGCATTTGCAGGGAGTGTAGCAACTCTTAGTGCCTGGAAATCTGCGTTATTCGAAAAAATCTCACTGTCTGAGCGAAGCGAGTTTGAGATTTTTTCGAATGGTTTTAGCTGATTTTCAGACACTTAGAGTTCCTAGCTCCCGAAACCGCACAGAAAACAATTATATTTTCCGGAGCGTCCACATTCAAAAAAGGAGACAACAAACCATGGAAAAACAGAAATACTACATCACTACCGCCATTGCCTATACATCTGGCAAACCGCACATCGGCAACACCTATGAAGTAGTTTTAGCCGACGCCATTGCCCGCTACAAACGTCAGCAGGGCTACGACGTATTCTTCCAGACAGGAACCGATGAACATGGTCAGAAAATCGAATTAAAAGCCGAAGAAGCCGGAATCACCCCAAAAGAATTCGTAGACAACGTATCCGGTGAGATCAAAAGAATCTGGGATCTGATGAACACATCCTACGACAAATTCATCCGTACCACAGATGAAGACCACGAAAAACAGGTCAAAAAAATCTTCAAAAAAATGTACGCAAAAGGCGACATCTACAAAGGACACTACGAAGGAATGTATTGTACACCATGCGAATCTTTCTTTACAGAATCTCAGCTTGTAGACGGCAAATGTCCGGACTGCGGCCGCCCATGTGTACCTGCAAAAGAAGAAGCATATTTCTTCAAAATGAGCAAATATGCCGACAAACTCATTGACTACATCAATACACACCCGGACTTCATCCAGCCGGAATCCCGTAAAAACGAGATGATGAACAACTTCCTTCTCCCGGGACTTCAGGATCTTTGCGTATCCAGAACTTCCTTCAAATGGGGAATCCCGGTAGACTTTGATCCGAAACACGTAGTATATGTATGGCTTGATGCCCTTACAAACTATATTACAGGAATCGGCTACGACTGTGATGGCGAAAGCACAGACCAGTTCAATAAGCTCTGGCCTGCAGACCTGCATCTGATCGGTAAAGACATCATCCGTTTCCATACAATTTACTGGCCGATTTTCCTGATGTCACTGGATCTGCCGCTTCCGAAACAGGTATTCGGACATCCATGGCTTCTCCAGGGTGATGGTAAGATGAGTAAATCCAAAGGAAACGTAATCTATGCAGATGAACTGGTAGACTTCTTCGGTGTAGATGCAGTCCGCTACTTCGTACTTCATGAAATGCCATTCGAGAATGATGGTGTGATCACATGGGAACTGATGGTAGAGCGTCTCAATTCTGAACTCGCTAACACCCTTGGAAACCTTGTAAACCGTACCATTTCCATGTCAAACAAATATTTCGGCGGTGTGGTAGAAAACAAAGGCGTTACAGAACCTGTAGATGATGATCTGAAGAACTTCATTCTCTCCGTACCTGCCAAGGTAAACGAAAAAATGGATAAACTCCGCGTGGCAGATGCAATGACAGAAGTATTCACAATCTTCAAACGCTGCAACAAATACATCGACGAAACAATGCCATGGGCTCTTGCTAAGGATGAAGAGAAAAAAGACCGTCTTGCAACAGTTCTCTACAATCTGGTTGAGGGAATCTGCATTGGTGCGGTTCTGCTGAAATCCTTTATGCCGGAAACAACAGAGAGAATCCTTGCCCAGTTAAATGCACAGGACAGAGAACTGGAAGACCTTAAGACCTTTGGCCTCTATCCGTCAGAAAATAAAGTAACTGAAAAACCGGAGATTCTTTTCGCCCGCCTTGACCTGAAAGAGGTACTTGCAAAGGTGGCAGAGCTTCATCCGCCGAAAGCAGAAGAACCTGCAAAAGAAGAAAAAGAAGACGTAATTGATATTGAAGCAAAACCTGAGATTACATTTGAAGATTTCGGCAAGCTTCAGTTCCAGGTTGGTAAGATCATCAAATGTGAAGAAGTAAAAAAATCAAAGAAACTGCTCTGCTCACAGGTACAGATCGGCAGCCAGGTGCGCCAGATCGTATCCGGAATCAAAGCACACTACAGTGCAGAAGAAATGGTAGGTAAGAGGGTTATGGTAGTCACAAACCTGAAACCAGCCAAACTTGCCGGTGTACTCAGTGAAGGAATGATCCTCTGCGCAGAAGATGCAGACGGAAACCTTTCCCTGATGGTACCGGAAAAGGAAATGCCTGCAGGTGCAGAAATCTGCTGATCTTTGTATTACTGAGAACAAAGCGAATGGTAGCGAAAATGTGTGAAAACTTACGAATATTATCTTGACAAATACACTCTCAAAAGCTATATTAATATTTAGATAAAGGGGAGTGACTGACTCATGAGTATTCATGGTGTCGTCAATTTCGGTGGGTAAAGACTCCAACCGTATCGTGATGAACAGGCGAGGCTTTTATTGTATGTTCCCGTACAATAAGAGCCTCGCTTTTTGTAAAAACTTAAACAGGGGGATTTTGATCATGTCACAGGGTTTTAATCATTTTGATGAGAACGGAAACGCAGTTATGGTAGACGTTTCCGGGAAAAATATCACTTACAGAACAGCAGTTGCCACAGGCGAGATTCATGTAGGAGAAGCAATCATGGAGGCTGTGAAAGAGGGTTCTGTGAAAAAGGGAGATGTGCTTGGAGTAGCACGTGTAGCGGGGATTATGGGAGTGAAAAGGACTTCTGAGTTGATTCCCATGTGCCATCCGCTTCCGATCCAGAAATGTTCCGTAGACTATGAACTGGATGAGACAAACGGAATTATCCGCGCTTTCTGTACAGTGAAAACAGAAGGCAAGACCGGTGTGGAAATGGAGGCACTGACAGGGGTTCAGGTGACGCTTCTGACGATTTATGATATGTGTAAGGCAATTGACAAGCATATGGTAATGTCCAATATTCATCTGGTTGAAAAGACGGGTGGTAAGAGTGGAGATTTTCATTTTTGATATCCACGAATTACTCTGCGATTTGCAAAATATTTGTTGGGTAAAATGAAAGAAATGTGTATAATGGAAATACAGAATGGCAGATAACGAAAAAATTATCTGCCCGACAGGGAGGTTTTTCTAAAATGAAAAGAGTAGCGATCATTACATCCAGTGATACGGGATATCGCGGAGAACGTGAGGATTTAAGCGGACCTGCGATCCGAGAGATTGTTGAGAAGAATGGATATGAGGTTGTGTCTGAAGATGTTCTGCCGGATGACAGAAAGATGTTGTCAGAGAGAATGGCGGAAATTGCAGACAGCGGCACAGCGGAACTGATCCTGACAACAGGCGGAACCGGTTTTTCACCCAGAGATATTACACCGGAGGCAACGGAGGATATTATTGACAGACGTGTACCGGGGATTCCGGAGGCAATGCGTGCGTACAGCATGACTATCACGAAACGCGCCATGCTCAGCCGTTCTACGGCAGGTATCCGAAAAAAAACACTGATCATCAATCTTCCGGGAAGTCCGAAAGCTGTAAAAGAGAGCCTGGAGTATATTATTGATGCGCTTGGACATGGCATTGAGATCATGACAGGGGAAGCAGGGAACTGCGCAAGATAACTGATGGCGATAACAGGGATAAGAAAGCAGAGTAGCGTCAGAATGTACTGACGAAAAGAGAAATCGGTGAGCCAAAGCAGAGAAGATAAGCTGACGGCAATAAACGGAAGAGCAGGTACGAAAACAGTATCTGAAACGAAAACAGGAAGGTAAAAGGGACAATCTTATGGGAAAAGTAATTGCGGTTTGTACAAGTGAAAGAAAGGGAATACAGAAGACAAGTGTTCCGGAGATTAAAGTAATTGAGGACTGGGGAATCGAGGGTGATGCCCATGCCGGCAAATGGCACCGTCAGGTAAGTCTGCTCTCTTTTGACAAGATTGAAGATTTTCGCGCCAGAGGTGCAGAGGTAGAAGACGGGGCATTCGGAGAGAACCTGGTGGTTCAGGGAATCGACTTTGCCACACTTCCGATCGGTACGAAATTCCAGTGCAATGATGTAGTCCTGGAGCTGACACAGATTGGAAAAGAATGCCACAGCGGATGTGCGATCTTTAAGAAAATGGGCGAGTGCATTATGCCGAAACAGGGAGTTTTTACGAAGGTTCTCCACGGAGGTGTGATCCACCCGGGGGATGAGCTGGTAATTTTGTAACAGATCTTTTAACCGGATTATAGCAATCTTCATAAATAATGTATATTGATCCGGCTTATCAGAGCGCGAAATCCTGCGTCAGATATCCTTGACGTGTGTTGTTTACAGGGAGTGCTATAAATTAAGATTACATGAGGAGATTGGAAAAAATGATTATTGATACACATGCGCACTATGATGACGAGGCCTTTGACACAGACAGGGAAGCGCTTCTTATGTCTATGTACGATGGAGGGATTGAGAAGATTGTGAATGTCTGTGCATCTGTAGGCGGTTTTCAGGATACTGTGAAGCTGATGGAGAAATATCCTTTTGTATATGGAGCAGTGGGAATCCATCCGGATGATGCAGATAAGATGACACAGGAGACTCTGGATGAGATTCGCAGATTATCCCATATGGACAAGATGGTGGCAATCGGTGAGATCGGGCTGGACTATTACTGGCATAAGGAAGAAGAGGAACATCAGATCCAGAAGAAAATGTTTCGCGCCCAGCTTGACATTGCCAGAGAAGAGAAGCTTCCGTTTATGATCCACAGCAGAGAAGCTGCCGAGGATACTCTGAATATCGTCAGAGAATATATGCAGGGTGGTATGTATGGCGGTATCATTCATTGTTTTTCATACAGCAGGGAGATTGCGGCAGAATATCTGAAAATGGGACTGTATCTGGGAATCGGCGGAGTTGTCACTTTTAAGAACGCAAAGAAACTGAAAGAGACGGTTCAGTATGCACCCCTGTCTCAGCTTGTTCTGGAAACAGACTGTCCCTATATGTCTCCGGAGCCAAACAGAGGTAAGAGAAATTCGTCATTAAATCTGCCTTATGTAGCACAGGCAATCGCAGAACTGAAGGGAATTACAGCAGAAGAGGTCATTGATGTAACCAGACAGAATGCAGAGAAACTGCTGGGAGTTTAACCGGATCAGGTAGCGAAGCGGATTGCGAATATCTGCGTAATTAAAAAAGATGCCGACTAATTACAGTCAGCATCTTTTTTGTATACAAATCGGGAATTCATCAATAACCACTGTCGTCGGAAGAGTCTTCGGTTCCGTCTGATGTGTCTGCCTGATATTCCCAGGAGTGGATGGATTCTGTATCTTCCACTACATTTCCGGTAGTTTTGTCGATCATGTTGCCCTCCCAGTCAAACTTGACGTTCAGCAGGTTTGTATTTGTGGAAGGCTTCACATTCATGGACATGATTTCCTTAAATTTAGCTTTCAGGTTATCGAGAGTAAACTCATCACCGATCACATTTCTTACACTGTGGGAAGAAGCAAGTTCTTCTGTATAATCATCCAGCATATATGGTCCGTATTCTCCGTTATCGTGATTATAATGCATGACCATAGGTTTCACTTCCGGAGAAAGGATCTGGATGGTTGATTTGCCGTTCAGAGTTGATTTCTGTATGGTAAAACTTGCCATTCCTTCCAGAAGTTCCGGGAGTTCCTGCTGGGTGGAAACGAAGTTTCCGAGGGAGTAGAATATGGTGGTATTGTGTCCCTGGTCATCAGAAAGCTGTCCGTAAGGCTGAAGCACATGCGGATGACCGCCAATGATCACATCAACACCCTGCTGCATCAGAAAAGCGGCCCATTGTTTCTCGTATTCATTTGGCATGGTTTCATCTTCTGTTCCCCAGTGAGCCACAAAGATGATGCAGTCGCTGATTTCTTTGGCTTTCTGGATCATTGTGGTGATCTTATCCTTATCAAAGATATCGATCATGTACTCATATCCTTCGCCTGCACCGGAATTATTGGTGCCGTATGTATAGTCAAGAAAAGCAATCTTAATACCATTCACTTCTTTTACTTTGACAGTGTCTGCATCTTCCTGGGTGGCGTGGATGCCAAGTACAGGAATATCCGGATAATTGGTGCTCCAGAAATCCAGAGTACTTTTCAGATAGTCATATCCATAATCATCGGCGTGATTTGTGGCAGATTCCACTACATCAAACCCTGCTTTGATAATGGCATCTCCCACTTCCTGGGGAGTAGCAAAAGAAGGATAAGTGCTGACAGCATCGTGGCTTGGAGCAAAAACCGTTTCCTGGTCGATCATGGCTACGTCTGCAGCCTGGATCTGGTCCAGAACATGAGTGTAGATATGGTCATAATTCCATATGCCGGAGTCATTTTCGCCGGATTCATACAGCTTGCTGTGATAAAGATTATCTCCAACAGCAATTACACTTGCAGTGGAGATGACAGGTGTTTCAGCTTTGATCTTATCCTGCTGTTCCTTGAGGGCCGCTGCTTCTGCTGCTTCTTTCTGCGGTTTACGGATCAGGGTGTAATCCATCTGATGCATCACCAGAACGAGCAGAACCAGAACAATAACAGAACACAGAAGACTGATCCGGGAGTTGATTCTCTCCCGTAAATTAAGTGGCATATTATTTTTTTTCATAGAAAATTCCCTTTAACTAAAATAGTTCTTAACAGTGAGAGTGCTGAACAGTTACAGCAATCTGCAGCCTGTATTGCTGTCCTCAGTACCGTATCTCAAATTCATTGCAGACTGCATACGGAAATGAGACAGGAGCGTATGAACTGTAATCTATCTATTCATTATAACAAATTTCATGGTTCAAAGAAAGAATTAAGAGAGAAATTCTTTGAAAACCTGCCAGAAATGCTTTGTGAGACAAAGTATTTTAGTGTATAATAGGTAGCAATATAACCATAATGTACAAACATGCTACAGCAATGCTATATGGAATTGCTTAAGCAAAAAGAGGGAGGTAACCGGATGAACCATTATGAGGCAATTAATGATGTACTGGTCAATTTATTTAATGAGATTCTGGACCTGGAAGAACGGGCATTGATTACGGGAGAATATAAGAATATTTCCGTCAATGATATGCACATTATTAATGCAGTAGGTATCCGGGAACAGAAGAATATGTCAACAGTAGCCAGAGAACTGAATGTGACTGTGGGTACATTGACGATCGCTGTGAATAATCTTGTAAAGAAGGGATATATCCAGCGTATGAGAAGTCAGGAGGACCGAAGGGTTGTGCTGATCTCCCTGACAGAACAGGGGAAGAAAGCTTATTACCATCATAAAGATTTCCATGAGAAGATGGTACTGGCTGTACTTAAAGGCCTAAATGTGGAGGAGACAGAGGCACTGACGAAAGCTCTGACCAAGTTGCAGGGATTTTTCAGATCATATCAGTAGAAGGAGTAAAGATGGAATATACTGAGAAGGATTTAGTAAAGATTGCAAAAAGGGAAAATAATACGAAGAGAAACTATCTGGTGGTGGATCCGCTTCAGGGAAAGCATATTCCGGTAGTGCCATCAAAGGCACTGGATTTATTTGCTGCTCTGGCAGATACTTTCAGGGAGAAATACAAAGATGAAAAACTTTTGCTGGTGGGCTTTGCGGAGACAGCAACTGCCATAGGTGCTCAGGCAGCGATTACTGTGGGGGCAGATTATATTCAGACCACCAGAGAAGTTATTCCCGGCGTGAATTATCTGTTTTTTTCCGAGGAACACAGCCATGCCACAGAGCAGAAGCTGGTAAAAGATGATATTGACAGAGCAGCGGCGGAGACGGATCGGATCATATTTATCGAGGATGAAGTAACTACCGGAAAAACAATTCGGAATATCATCAGTATTCTTGACAGGGAATATGACGGAAAATTTAAATATTCAGTAGCATCTCTGTTAAACGGAATGAGCGAGGAGAATCTGGAACGTTATAAGAGACAGGGGATTTCTCTGTATTATCTGGTAAAAACGGATCACAGTACTTACGGAGACAGAGCAGAAACATTTAAGGGAGACGGATTTTATTATAAATGTCTGGATAAGGTCGTAGAGTATACAACGATTTATGTTAAAAACAGGATGGATGCCCGCAGACTGATTGATTCCGGGAAATATGAAGAAGCATGTGAGAATCTGTGGAGAGAAATCCGGGAGAAAACCGGAAACATGGCTGATAATATATCTGGCAAAAGAATACTGGTGATCGGCACTGAGGAGTTTATGTTCCCTGCACTTTATATCGGAAGAAAGATGGAAAAAGAGGGAGCCGAAGTAAGGTGCCATTCGACTACAAGAAGTCCCATTGCTGTGAGTCTGGAAAAAGAGTATCCCCTTCACAGCAGATATGAACTGAAAAGTTTATATGATCCGGACAGGAGAACGTTTATTTACGATATAGGAAAATATGACAAGGTATTGATTGTCACAGATTCCCCGGAAATAAAGGAGAGTCAGGAAACGCTGATAAATGCTGTCCGGATGCAGAACAAGGATATTACAGTTGTAAGGTGGTGCTGATTTGAGAAGTTCCTATTCAGAAGAAGATGTGATTTTATTATTGAAGGATATTACCGGGTTGGTAGAACCTCAGCCTGCCAAAGTGCGGGAGAAACTGATTCAGTCCGGAAAACATTACAGCGAGATGCTGCCTGTTGAATATGTTCCTACAGATCAGTATATGCAGGTATATCATAATGCGCTGAAACATTATGCGAAGCCGGTTGCCAATGCAGTAGGAATGCTGGCAGATAAGATCATAGAGAATAAGGGAAAGAAAATGGTCCTGGTATCCCTTGCCAGAGCGGGAATCCCAATTGGTATCCTTGTGAAGCGATACATCAAATTCAAATATGGTATAAATGTGCCTCATTATTCCATTTCAATTATCAGAGGAAGAGGGATTGACGATAATGCCATGAAGTATCTGCTTGAAAAGTACAGACCGCAGCAGATTTTATTTGTGGACGGATGGATTGGCAAGGGTGCGATCCTGAATGAATTGAAGAAAGATATCTCTGCATATGAAGGGGTTTCTGCTGACATAGCGGTAGTGGCAGATCCGGCAAATGTTACGGAGCTTTGCGGAACACATGAAGATATCCTGATCCCAAGTTCCTGCCTGAACAGTACAGTATCCGGCCTTATCAGCCGTACTTTTCTGAGAGATGACATAATAGGCAGAGATGATTTCCATGGGGCAGTCTATTACGGAGAACTGACAGATTCTGATCTGTCATATGACTTTATTGAAACCATTGAAAAGGAATTTAATATGGAGAATACACCTGATCTGGAAAAAAGAGTGGAAAGTCAGGGTATTGATGAGGTAATAAATATAGGAAAGAATTTCGGTATTGACGATATTAATCTGATCAAACCGGGGATCGGAGAGACAACAAGAGTATTACTGAGGAGAATTCCCTGGAAGGTGCTGATCGATGAGCGATATAAGGGAAATCCTCAGTTGGAGCATATTGTCAGACTTGC